>CALVTL010000012.1 GCA_944362555.1 uncultured Clostridia bacterium | reverse complement strand
CACACTGTGCCGATGCGCATAACGCGTCCCTCACCCTCGCCTGACCGCAAAATATACAGCTTTTGATTGCTTTGCACCTTTTGCGGCAAGATTTTGGGATGATTTGCCGCGAAGAGGATGCAGCAATACCCAAGTATTGCAAAGACGATGAACGGCAAGGCGCCTTACATCATACCGCAGCCTCGCCAAAATATTTTCTTTGAAAAGATTTTGGCGAAGAGGAGCGGCAGACGGAAAAGGCGCGGCGTTCGGCTTTGCCGAATGCCTGCAAAACGCGTCTTGCCGCGACGAAAAAGGCGCGTTCGTATTTTTCCCTTACAGTATAGCACATTGTGCGGAAAAAAACAAGGGCGCACGGAAAATTCCGTGCGCCCGAAAGTGCCAAAGAGATCAGACCATGCGGTTGAGCCTGCGGATCTTGCGTTTGATGGGGAATGCCCAGAAGACGGACACGATCCACAAAAGAATGTAGCACGCGCCGCTCACCCACGTCATGGTGCTTATCATGCCGAGGAGGGCGCCCATGCCCGCGGCTGCCTCGGCGGGAAGGAGCACGCCCGCGAGAAGGGGCGCAACGCCGAAGATGAGGCAGGGCAGGAAGCCGAACAGTTTGACGTACCACATCATAAAGCGCTTGTTCTTTGCAAAGATATGGAAGAACGCGAACAGGAACAAGATGCCCCAGATGCCCGCAAAGAAGATACCCACGCCGCCGATGAGGGGGAATACAAAGGAGGGGAGGTTATCAAACGCGCCCTCGCCGTTCTCGCCGCCCTGCGAGATCATATTCGCGAACAGCTCGTCGAAGGTGGTGGCGACGGGCGCATCCTCCGCGCCCTCCTCGCCGCCGGAAGCTTGGGAGATGAGGACGCACAAAAGCGCCTCGGTGGTGAAGGCGCCGTCGTTCGCCTCCGTGGTCTCGTCGTACAGGATGCGGAGCTGCTCTTCAAGGTCCGCCTTGCTCACGTCCTCGCTTGTGAAATTTTTCACAAGGACGTCCGCGATCTCGGAGATGGCGGCGTCCGCCTCCGCGTCCGAGTTTGCCGCCTCCAGCTCCACGAGCGCCTCGCGCACCGCCTCCACGTCCTCCGCTTCGGCAGGCGTCTCGGAGGCGAGCGCCGTGAGCGCACGCGAGGCAAGATCGTCGGAAATTTCCGCGACCGTGCCGCCCGCCATGGCGTAGAGCTCCTCCTCAGGCGATTCGGCAAAGCCGATGCGGATGAGGTCCATGCCCGTCACGCTGACGCTGATCTCAATGCCGTCCAGAATGACGGCGGGGTCAAATCCGGAGCCTTCATCGGGCGCAGGTTCTGTCCCTTCCTCGCCCCCGTCGGGAGAGGGCTCTGCGCCTTCATCGGGAGAAGGTTCTGCGCCTTCCTCGCTCTCGTCGGGGGAAGGCGTGAGCTCCTCCGAGGGGAGCTCTGCAAGGACAGCCGTCGAGCCGTCCGTTCCGCCCATCATCTCCGTGAGCGTGGAGAAGTCGTCAACATGGATGCTGACGAGGGGCAAAAAGAGCAGCGAGAGCGCCGCCACGAGCGCCAGGATCGCCACAAAGATATTCAGGGGGATCAGACTTCTCTGCCGTGCGCGCAGTTCCTCCTGCGCGCTTGCGTAGTACTTTGCCATGCGGGATACCTCTCGATCATGATACGATATATTATGAAATATTGTAATATAAATGCACAGCATTGTCAATACATTTTCACAAAAAAAGGGCGCTCCCTCGGGGAGCGCCGCCTTCATATCCGTTTATTGTTTATTCGATGGCTTTTAACGATTCGTTCATGTCGATGCTGACGATCTTATGCCGCAGGATGAGCGTGACGAGGATGGTGAATATGACGGAGAGGATGGGCGCGCACACCCACACGAACCACGAGATGCCGGGAATAGACCCGAAGCCCATGATCTCGAACACGAACAGGCACAACAGCGTGCCGAGCGGGATGCCGAACAGGATGCCGATGGCGCTCGTGATGTAGATCTCGCGGTAGATATAGCCCGCCACTTCGCCGTCGTAATAGCCGAGCACCATGAGGGTGGCGAGCTCGCGTTCGCGCTCGCTGATGTTGATGTTGGTGAGCGTATAGGTGACGACAAAGTTAAGCAGCGCCGCAAACACGAGGATGATGACGGAGATGGTGATCATGGCTTCCCCGCCGATGTCCTGGAAGAGACAGCAGTCGAGCACGGCGAGCCCCGCCAGCACGAGCGCGGTGGAGCAGGCGACGGAGACGACCGTCATCAGAAAGCGCATCATAAAGCGCAGCACGTTGCGCATCGTCGACTTATACTTGAAGGAGAGCCTGTTCCAGATGAGGGGGATGCGCTCTAAAAACACCTTTTTGCCCGCCTTCGGTGTCTTGGGGCGGAGCAGGTCGGCGGGCTCCTGCCGCGTGAGCTTAAAGCCCGCGATCGCCGTCGCCGCCAGCGTCGCCACCAAAATGACGGCAAACGTGATGAGGTAGAAGGTGAAGGAGATGTGCGGCGTATAGGCGGGCAGCGTGTAGTTCCACTCAAAGTTGACGTAGATGATGCGCGCCAGCCCCAGCCCCGCAAAGTAGGCGCCCGCGCCGCCGATGAGCGTACCGATGAGCGCAAACAGAAGATATTTTAAGATGATGCGGAAGGGGGAGTAGCCCAGCGTCATCAGGCAGGCGATCTGCCCGCGCTCCTCGTCCAGAAGGCGGGTCATCGTCGAGAGCACGACGAGGATGGTGACGAACAAGAACACCACCATCAGCACATAGCCGATGCTCGCGATCTTGTTCCCGTATTCGCGGAACGCCTCAAAGCCAAAATTTTCGTGCAGGGTGAGCGCCTCCACGGTGTCCGCAACGTCGCTCTCCGCCGCAAGCGTTTCGCTCCCGCTGCCTTCTTCGGGCGTGGCAACCGTGTCGGAGGAGAGCAGCGCCCTGATGGCGTCGACTTCCCCGTCCACATAGTCGTCGTATTCCGCCGAAAAGAGGACGTAGTCGTCGCGCTCCGGAAGGGTGATATAGATCTGGTTGAGGAGTTCGGAGGAGGAGACGTTCACCTGCTGCGCGTCCTCCTCGCCGGCGGTCTCGTCGATTTCCACCGTCTGTCCGTATACCGTTCCCGTGCCCTTGATGTGCGGGAGAACGGTGTCGTCCACAAGGGTGTCGCCGAATACATAGTAGATGGCGGCAAGGGGGAGCATATCGTTCTCGTCGTCGGAGGCGGGATCGTCTGCATAGCTCACGTCGTCGCGCGTCGCAAAGTGCAGGGGATTGAGCAGGGTGCCCGCCATCGTATACGTCTGTTCGACGGACAGCGTGATGGTGAAATCGCCCTCCAGCGTGACGGGGATCTTCTGACCCATCATCTCGTATTCGTATTCGAGTTCGGTGGCGTGCTGCGTGATGGTCGCGGACATGGTATAGGGCTTTGTCGTGTCCTGCTCCGCGAACTGCGCGGTGGCGCGCTCCGCATACACGCGGATGCCGCCCTCTTCCGCACCGAAATCATCGACGGGGGTGAGGGTGTTCTGCGTCACCTCCTCGGGTGCGTCGCAGGAGAAGAGGTAGACGCGCACCATGCCGTCGGGCACGTTCGTAAAGGCGACCTGCGTCCCGCTCACGTCCGCCTTGCCGTCCTTTACTTCAAATTCGAGCATCCCGCCGAGGAGCACGTTCTCCTCCCCGTAGCGCTCCCCAAGGGCGGCGACGCTCTCTGCCGAAAAGGCGCCCTCCGTGTTCATGAGGATGACGTCGCTCACGTTCTCCGCAAAATAGTGATCGGAGAGGGAGTATATCATTTTGTCGGTGGACATCCCGATGCCCGCCGTGAACCCGACGCTCACCAGGACCATCAGCATGATGGAGATGAGGCGCGTCGCGTGGCGGCGGAACATCCGTCCGAAAGTCTTTAACAGCGTTCTCATAGCTTCACCACTCGATGCGTTCGATGGGCATGGGGTCGGGGTTTATTTCGATGTTTTCGATCCTGCCGCTGCGGATATGGATGACTTTGTCCGCCATGTCTTTGAGCGCGGCGTTGTGCGTCACGATGATGACGGGCTTTTTCTGCTCCTTGGAGACGTCGTGCAGAAGTTTTAAGATGAGTTTGCCCGTCACATAGTCGAGCGCGCCCGTCGGCTCGTCGCACAGCAGCAGTTTGGGGTTTTTGGCGAGCGCGCGCGCAATGGACACGCGCTGCTGCTCGCCGCCCGAGAGCTGCGAGGGGAAGTTGCCGAGCCGCGCGCCCAGCCCCACTTCGGTGAGGATCGCCTTGGGGTCGAGGGCGTCTTTGCAGATCTCCACGGCGATCTCCACGTTCTCGAGCGCCGTCAAATTGGGCATCAGATTGTAGAATTGGAACACGAATCCCACATCGGTGCGGCGGTAGGTGGTCAGCCCTCTCTTGTCGAGCGCCGTCACTTCTTTGCCGTCCAGCACGATCGTGCCGCTCGTGGCGCTGTCCATGCCGCCCAGCAGGTTCAAAAGGGTGGTCTTTCCCGCGCCCGAGGAGCCGAGCACCACGGCAAATTCGCCGTCCTCCAGTGTGAAGGAGGCGTCCTTCAGGGCGTCCACGCACACGTCGCCCGTGCGGTATTGCTTGCATACGTTTTCCAAAGTCAGATAGCTCACGTTTTTATGCCCCGTCTTGTTCCGTTTCTGTTTAGATTATACCATATTTTATATCAAATTCAATCGCTTTTGCGGGGGAAAGTTTGACTTTTCACGCACATTTCGCGGAAAAATTTTGTCAATTTTATTAAAAATAATCGAAAAAAATGACATTAAAATTCTTTGTCACGAAAGGCTGTTACAGCTCCTTGCCGCGCCCGTTTTCCCGCGCGCCCGCCGCAGCCGCGCATTTTCCGCCGCGCGGCGCGCAAAATTTGTCGCAGACGGCGGATTTCCCTTTACAAACCGCCGAAATTTTACTATAATATCATCGTTATGCTTCGCATTGCAGACGGATGGAAAGATTTTGCCGTGCTCGCGACGGGCGACGGCTATAAGCTCGAGCGCTGGGGGGAGTATCTTCTGCTGCGCCCCGACCCGCAGGTCATCTGGAGCGCGCAGCGCGACCTCTTCGCTTATCCCGGGCTGGACGCCGTGTACCGCCGCTCCGACAAGGGCGGCGGCGCGTGGGAGTATAAGCGCCCCCTTCCCAAGGCGTGGAACATCGGCTATAAGGAACTCACCTTCAAGGTGATGCCCATGGGTTTCAAGCACACGGGGCTCTTTCCCGAACAGGCGGTCAACTGGGAGCAGACGGGCGCCATCGTGCGGCGCGCCGTGCAGGCGGGCAGGCGTGCAAAGGTGCTCAACCTCTTTGCCTATACGGGCGGCGCGAGCGTCGCGCTCGCCAAGGCGGGGGCGGAGGTCACCCATGTAGACGCCGCCAAGGGCATGGTGGAGCGCGCGGGCGAGAACGCCCGCCTTTCGGGCATCGAAAAGGGCATCCGCTACATCGTGGACGACTGCAAGAAGTTCGTCGCCCGCGAACTGCGGCGCGGCAACACATACGACGCCATCGTCATGGACCCGCCCTCCTACGGCAGGGGTCCGGGCGGCGAAATGTGGAAGATCGAAACGGAGCTCTTTCCCTTCGTCAGAATGTGCGCGCAGCTCCTGTCCGCAGAGCCGCTCTTTTTCCTCATCAACAGCTATACGACAGGGTTACAGCCCACCGTGCTCTCCAACATCCTGACGCTCGCGCTCGGTTCCTCGGGCGGAAGGGTGGAGGCGTACGAGGTGGGGCTGCCCACCCAAGAAGGCATCCCGCTTCCCTGCGGGGCAGGAGGGTTATACATCTATGATTGAACTTGGTGCCTATCAGCCGACCATCCTCTTTGAGGACAACCATATCCTCGTCGTCTTAAAAGAGCAGGGGATCGCCTCCTGTCCGGACGAGAGCAAGGACGAGAACCTGCTCGACCTTTTAAAGGACTACATCAAGCGCACCTACAATAAGCCCGGCAACGTCTATCTGGGGCTCGTGCACCGCCTCGACCGTCCGACGGGCGGCGTGATGGTGTTCGCCAAGACGAGCAAGGCGGCGGCGCGCCTCTCCGAGCAGATGCGCTCGGGCGACTTTGAAAAGCGCTACCTCGCCGTTCTGGGCGGCACGCCCGAACCCGAGAGCGGCAAGCTCGAAGGCTGGCTCAAAAAGAACGTCATCAACAACATGGTCTACCTCTCCACCGAGGGCACGGACGGCGCCAAGTACGCCGCGCTCGACTACCGCGTGCTGGAAAAGCGGGGCGGGCTCTCGCTCACCGAGATCAAGCTGCACACGGGCAGGAGCCACCAGATCCGCGTTCAGTTCGCGGGCATCGCCCATCCCGTGTACGGCGATATGCGCTATGGCGGGGAGTATGCCGTCAAGGGCAAACTTGCGCTCTGGGCGTATTCGCTCGCCTTCACCCATCCCGTCACCAAGGAGCGGATGCGCTTTCTCTCCGAGCCTCCCGCAGACGAAACGCCGTGGAAGTTCTTCCGCGTCGCGGAGGCGGTGACGCCCGCGTGAGCGGCGCTGCGTGCGAAAGGCGCAAGGAAGGCGGGTGAAATTTGCATTTTCTCGTCGGGGGCGGGTATTCCCGCTTGACGAACGGCATTTTTTTGTGTAAAATATATTAGATATTCAAAAAAACGCTCGCGGCGTTTTTCGCCGCGGTCCGGAGTTTTTTCATGAACAAGGTCAAAGTACGTTTCATCACCATCCTGTCCCTGTGCGCGGCGCTGATCGTGGCGCTTGCGCTCGGAACATGGTCGGCAGTCGCGGGGCGCACGTTCGCGTCGGCGGAGATCACGGGCGAGGAATACGCGCCCTCCGCCATCTTCGCGCCCGGCACGGGCGGCGAAGTCGGCGCCTCCGAGGGGGAGGACAGCTATGTGCGGTTCACCTTCCGCGACGGCGGCAAGACATTCTTCCGCCGCGACCTCGCCTATAAGTGGTTCGCAAAGGTGCAGGCAGCGGACGGCGGGGAGAGCGAGGGAACGGACGCGCAGGCGGCGTCCGCGCTCGCCAATCCCGGCGAGGCGCACTACTTCTCCATGGAGTTCGCCTTCACGTCCACGCAGTTCGAGCTCTTCACCCTCTCCTTCGAGAGCACGGAGGAGAACGTGAGCAAAGAGGGCAAGGCGGTCAACGCCGTGCTCTTCCGTCCCACCGCGGAGGGCGGCATCGAGGCAGCCGTCCGCAATGCGTCGCAGCAGGAGGACGACTTCGACATCGAAACGCTCACCTGGGTCACCATTGCCGCAAAAGACGCGGCGCTCGGCGACATCCGCATCGAGTTTGCGGAGTCTGCGGGCAGCGTGGGCAGCTTTGCCCTGCGCTTCTTTGTCAACGACGCATCCGTTTCCTGGGGCGAGGGAAGCGAGCCCTTGTTCACCAACATCGGCGGGAACTATGCGGAGTACCGCTCTTCCTCCTCCTCCACCCCGAACACGCCCATCACGTTCACGATGGAGCTCGGCGAGGACGAGGAGAGTGCGCAGCTCCTCATGAAGCGCCTCAACGGGCAGAGCTTCCGGCTCACCGACGGGCAGGTCGTGGATACGACGGCGCCCGTGCTCGCCGTCAACGAGGAGGTGTACGCCTTCCGTCTCGGTCAGCGCTACAACTTCACTTCTTACGAGGCGATCGACGTCTGCGACGACTCGGTCACCATCACCCGCAGCTATTATATGGCGAAGAGCAACGGCGACGGCACTTACGTCCTCTCCGACGAGAGCGCCACGGGCGACGATTCGCTCTACGCCTCGCTCACGACGTCCACCTTCTTCATGCCCACCGCATCCGTTGCGGGGGAACTCACCGATGAGTACGTCTCCATCCGCTTCAACCTCGACGACGGCCGCGGCAGGGACGACGAGGGCCGCGTGAAAGAGTACGTCTACCTCACCTGGTACGCCGCCGACACGACGGACGAGGGCGGCATCGTCAAGACGCTCTCCGCCAAGGCGGAGGGGGACGCGGCGGCGCAGTCGATGGACTTCATCGTCGTGACGCCCGACGAGCAGGAGGGTCCCTTCTACACGGGGCTCACCGCAGACGAGGCGACCGAAAAGAACGTGGTGGACGCGGCATACGAAGCAGCCGTCGGGGCCTATCAGAAGGAGGCGGAGGAGGCGGCGAAGAACACGGGCGCAGGCTCGGGCTCTTACTACTACCTTCCCTCGCTGCGCGGGCTCATCGGCAGCGACTACGCCGACTACCGCGACCTCTCGTTCTCCGTCTACTATTGGCATGAGTCGCAGGAGGCGGGCAGCTCGCCCTCTTCCGAGACCTCTTTGAGCTACAACAACCTGCGTTTCGAGGTGGACAAGGAGGGCGTCTACACCTTCCGCATCGTCGCCGAGGATTCCGCAGGGAACGAGATGTATCTCTATGACAGGGACAAAAACCTCGTCGCGCTCTCCTCGAGCACCGTCGGCTACGACAGCGACGGCGAGAACTTCATGATCGACGAGATCCCCACCTTCTCCGTGCGCATCGGCTACGACGGCGCGAGCATCGAGGAGCCCGGTTCGCAGGACTACGGCTACCGCGACCGCTCCTATTCCATCGAGGATTTCGAGATCATCGCCCTCGAAGGGTACGCCACCGACTACTCGCTCTACTATGTGGATACGAGCAAGCTGGAGGACGGGCAGGACGCTCCCTCCTATTCCGACTGCGTGGAGCGCGCGCAGGAGCTCTTCTTTGCCGAGAATGCGCCCTACGCCGCCTGCCTTGTCGAGATCCGGACGTATAACGACGACGTGACCGAGGACGACGAGGAGTGGGAGGACACCGACAACGACTACGCGTGGGATCCCGAGAGCACGCTCTCCTTCACGCCGCAGCGTTCGGGAACGTACATCGTCGGGCTCACCGTCACCGAGCAGACGGGCGCCGTCGTCACGTCGTATATGTCCATCGAGGTGCGCAACCCCGTCGACATCATCCCCGGCGTGTCCGACTGGCTGGAGAACAACGTGCTCTCCGTCGTGCTCTTCTCCGTGAGCGGCGTGCTGCTCGTCGTCATCATCGTGTTGTTCATCGTCAAGCCCTCCGATAAGGGCGTTGCCGAAGTCGACCTCGAAAAGCTCAAGGGCAGAAAGGTCAACAAGACGGAAAAGAAGTAATTTCTGCGAAATTAAAAGCTCCCCGCGGGGAGCTTTTTTCGTTGTGTAAATGAAAACCCCGCGATAGTCGCGGGGGTCAAGAGAGGCTTTGCCGATGAGCAGAACTGAATCGGGGGAGGGGAGAGGTGTGCAGCGAGTCTACCTCTATATTTTGCCCCCCTTGCGACTGTCCCACAAAAATGCAACGCATTTTTGTGGGTGGTTGCCAGGGAGCCTTTTCTTCATGTCATCCCGAACACGGAACGCAGTGGAGTGGAGGGATCCCCCTGCAAGTGTCGGGAGCGGGGCGATCCCTCACGCTCGCCTTCGGCTCGGTAACTTCGCCCCTTTGAGGCTCGTGCGCCGATTCGTCGGAATGCTCCTGCAAGCAGGCATTTCTCCCTGCGTCGGGCGGAATGACGGGGCGCCGCCTCCCTCAACGAGGGGGCGTGGAAACGGAGCGCAAAGAGCCGCGCGGGCATGGGTTTTGCATAAATTCTTTCATGCGGCACATAATTGCGGTAAGGAGGAAACTATGGTATTTTTCAATCTGTTGTCCTACATTCTCGTGCTGCTGGGTGCGCTCAACTGGGGAATGTTCGGCATCTTTGATTTCAACCTCGTCTCCGCCATCTTCGGCGGGGCGCGTTCTGTGGGGGCGATCATCGTCTACTGCATCATCGCGGCGGCAGCCATCTGGCTCATCATCTCGCCTATCATCACGAACGGGATGCTCAAACTGCATGGCGGGCGCGAGGCACACGCCGTGCACGAACACTGACGCATTTTCGCTGCGGGGAAGGCATAATCTTGCCGCTCCCCGCATTTTTTATTGTGTGGAACGGTTGACGGCTTTTTCGGGCGGCGCGCACATCGTCATCGGGCGCGTGGACGCAGAACCTTCGCTTGCGGAGCGCCTGTCCGCACTCGGCATCAGGGCGGGGGAACGGGTGGAAATTTTGAGAAAATCGGCGCGCGGGCGCGTTTTTTATGTGCGGACGCAGGGCGGCGTGACGGCGCTGGGCGCGGAGGCGGCGCGCACGATCTGGGGGAAGGCGTGAAGATCTTTTTGGTGGGAAATCCCAATGCGGGCAAGACGACGCTCTTCAACCGCCTCACGCACGCGCACGCCCGCGTGGGGAATTGGCACGGCGTGACGGTGGGCGAACAGCTGCGCGAAGGGGCGTTCGGAACGGGGAAGGCGCTGTATGTCGACCTCCCCGGCATCTACACGCCGCAGGGCAGGAGCATGGAGGAAAAGCGTACCCGCGCGGCGCTTTCTGCCGACCCGACGGCATACGTCCTGTTTGTTGCGGAGTGCGTCACGCTGCCGCGCGTGCTGCCTCTCTTTTTCGCGCTCTGCAGGGGACGGCGTGCCGCGCTCGTACTCACCAAGCGCCGCAGGTTCGAACGTCTTGGCGGAAAACTCGATCCCGCACGCATTTCGAGAAGTCTGGGTGTTCCCGTGTTCTTTTCGGACGAGAAGGGGCTTACGCAGAAATTGGGCGTGCTGAACGCATCGCCTGCCGTCGGCGAGGCGCGGCCGCTTGACGGCTATATCCCCGCGCGGGACACACTTTCACGCATGGACCGGCTGCTCATGAGCGGCTGGTTCGCGCTGCCGTTCTTTCTTGTTCTGCTCTCCGCCGCCTTCTTTCTCACCTTCTTTCGCGGTGCGCCCGGGGATATGATGAAGACGGGCGTCGAGGCGCTCTTCTCGGGCGTCCTCGGGGGAGCTGCCGCCAACATCTCCTCGCCCGTTCTTCGCAGCCTGCTCGCGGACGGGCTGCTTCCGGGGCTCGGAACGGTGCTCGGGTTTCTCCCGCAGATCCTCATGCTGTCCGCCTTTCTCACCCTGATGGAGGAGAGCGGGCTCTTGTCCCGCCTCGCGGCGCTGACGGACGGCGTGTTTTCGCGCGTCGGACTCAACGGTCGGGCGGTCTTTTCCCTCGTGATGGGGTTCGGGTGCACGGCTGCCGCCATCCTTACGACGCGCGGGCTGGACGACAGGCGTGTGCAGCGGCGCACCATCCTCGTGCTCAACTATATCCCGTGCGGCGCAAAGCTGCCCGTCTTTCTCACGCTCTCCGCCTCCTTCTTCCCGGAGCCCTTCTGGGGCGTGTGCGCACTGTATGCGCTCGGCGTGGGGCTGGCATTTTTGTGCGCCGCCCTTTTATGCCGCGCGCCGCGCGCTCCGTTCGTGATGGAGCTTGCGCCCCTGCAATGCCCGCGCCCGCTTTTTGTCGTAAAAAACTTGCTCTTTCAGGCAAAACAGTTTATAATGAAGGTGGCAACCGTCATCCTCGCATTTTTGTTGTTGAGCTGGCTGCTCTCGTCCTTTGATTGGCGTTTTTCGCCGTGCGGCGCGGAGCAGAGTATGCTCGCCTCCGTCTGCCGCGGGCTGGGATGGCTGTTTGCGCCAGCGGGCATGAACGACTGGCGCATCGCCTACGCCGCGCTCTCCGGACTCATCGCCAAAGAGAACGTGGCGGGCGCGCTCGCCATGCTATGCGGCAAATTTCCCTACGGCGGGGCGTCCGCGTTCGCGCTCGCGGTGTTCGTGCTCGCCTGTTCGCCCTGCGTTTCGGCGGTCGCTGCCGCCGCGCATGAGGAGGGTGTGCGCCGCGCCGTGCTCTGCGCGCTGCTGCAGACGGCGTCCGCGCTGCTACTATGCTACCTTGCCTATGCGCTCGCGCGCGGGGGAGCCGTCATTGCGCTGCTCGCCGCGCTGCCCGTGCTTGCATTTTTATTGTTGAGGAACCCGTATGAAGGAGTACACCGTTCCCGAACGCACCACCCTTCGGGAATTTACCGATAACGTCTGCGCGCCTGCCTCGTTCTGCCTGCGCACGCTTTTGAAGGAGAAGAACGTACGCGTGAACGGCGTGCGCGTCGCGCAGGACGTGCCGCTCGCGCGCGGCGACGTCGTCAGATACTATCTCTCACCCGCGCAGGAAAAAAAGCGCGGCTTTGAGGTCATATTCGAGGATGAGAACGTGCTCGTCGCCGATAAAGAGAGCGGTGTCAATTCGGAGGCAGTCTTTTCCGCGCTCTCGGAGGCGGGGGAGACGCACTTCATCCACCGCCTCGACAGGAACACGCAGGGACTTCTGACCTTTGCAAAGAACGCTGCGGCGGAGGAGGAATTGCTGCGCGCCTTCCGCGAGCGGCAGGTGGAAAAGGTGTATCTTGCGCGCGTCGTCGGAACGCCGTCGCCCGCGCACGCCGTGTGCGAGGCGTACCTTGCAAAGGACGCGCGGGAAAAGCGGGTGCGCATCTCGCGCGCACCGGTGGGGGAGAAGATCGTCACGGAATACGAGGTGCTCTCCGCGGGGGAGAGCGCGCTCCTTCGCATCAAGCTGCACACGGGAAAGACGCATCAGATCCGCGCGCACCTCGCCTTTTTGGGACATCCCGTCGTGGGGGATGAAAAATACGGGGACACTTCCTTCAATCGTGCGCATCACGCGACCCGTCAGTGGCTGCTCGCCTGGAAGCTGACGCTCACCTGCGGCGGCGCGCTCGCCTATCTGAGCGGCAGAACGTTCACGTCCCGTCGGGAACTTCCCGCCCCGTAAACAAGAAAAATATTGCTATTTAGAAAAATATCGAAATAACTTGCGGGGAATACCATTGTCCATGCCGGTGAAAAAACGGGCAAAAACGTCTAAAAAACAACCAAATCGCGCTTTTTCGGGGGTCAGATGCCCCCGATTTTTGTTGTTTTCGGCAAAATTTTATGGCATTTCGATAAAAATCGAAATAAGAATGTCGCCCGAGAGTTTGTACCTTTCTATATAAGGTATCGTCGGCGCGTTCCGAAAAGTAGCTTGTTCCGAACGGCGGCGCGCCGATCAAAAAATTTTTTTCGGAAATTTCTTGAAGACGCTTGACAGAACGAAGAAAGTGTGCTATCCTATATGCAGAATATATGAACACTTATTCATATTCTAATATCAAGGAGCAAAGTATGAAGGGTTGCGAACATGAGGCGCTGCACGACGACCTTGCGGAGCGCGCGCGCCAAAGTATGCCGGACGACGAGAGCATCCTCTCGCTTGCGGCGGCGTTCAAAGCCATCTCCGAGCCGAGCAGGCTGAAAATTCTGTTTGCGCTGCGGCAGGGGGAGATGTGCGTCTACCATATCACGCGCGCGGTGGGGAGCACGCAGAGCGCCGTCTCCCATCAGCTCCGCATTCTGCGCGAGGGGCACATCATCCGCGCGCGGCGGGACGGGCAGAATATTGTCTATTCGCTCGCCGATGCGCACGTCGTCGCAGTGCTTGCGCTCGCGTGCGAGCACCTCAACTGCGCATTTTAAGGAGTTGATATGAAAAAGGTCATCAAGATCTGCAATCTGGACTGCGCGGCGTGCGCGGCGGAACTTCAGGAGGAGCTCTCCGCGCTCGATGGCATCCACGACGTGAGCGTAGACTTCGTCGGGCAGCGCGTCACGCTCGAACACGAGGGCGAGGAGTCGCTCGCCGCTGCCATAAAACATATTTCCTCCTTTGAAGAGGTGGAGATCGTGGACGGGAACGCGCCGCAAAAGAAGGAGCGGCACATTGAGGAGATCGTCTCGATCGCCGTCTCCGCCGCGTTCTTCCTCCCCGCGCTCATTCTGCACCTTTTGGGCGGGTTTGAGTGGGTCGCCTTCGGGCTCTTTCTCGCCTCCTTCGGCGCGGCGGGCTGGTCGGTCGTCGCAAGTGTTGCGCGCAACTTTATCCGCGCCTTCCGCGGCGGCGTTCACCTCGGGGTACTGCTCGACGAAAATCTGCTGATGCTCATCGCCTCCGTGGGCGCGTTCGCCACCCGTCAGGATATGGAGGGCGCCATCGTCATGCTGCTCTATCAGATCGGGGAATTTTTGCAGCAGCTCGCCGTCGGCTCCTCGCGCGGGGCGATCACCCGCCTCATGCAGCTCAAAAGCGACCACGCCATCCGCCTTGTGGACGGGGTGCAGCAGGAAGTCGATCCCGAGGAGCTCGTCGCGGGCGACGTCATTTTCCTGCGCAAGGGGGACAAAGTGCCCGCCGACTGCCGCCTCCTCGACGAAACTGCCGCCCTCGACACCAAGTCCATGACGGGGGAGAGCTACTTAAAGGAGATAAACAGGGGGGAGGAGATGCTCTCCGGGTGTGTGAATGAGGGCGCCGCCGTGCGTGCGGAGGTCGTCCGCCCCGTGTCCGAGAGCGCCGTTGCAAAGGTGCTGGAGCTCGTGCAGAACGCCGCCTCGCAGAAGGCGAAACCGGAAAAGTTCATCACCCGCTTTTCGCGCTGGTATACGCCCATCGTCGTGCTCATTGCCGTGCTCGTTGCCGTCATCCCGCCCCTCTTTGACGGGTACAACTTCGCCGCGTGGATCACGCCCGCGCTCAATTTTCTGGTCATTTCCTGCCCTTGCGCGCTCATCATCTCCGTTCCGCTCACCTACTTTTCGGGCGTCGGGACGCTGGCGCGCTGCGGCGTGCTCGCCAAGGGCGCCGTCTATCTCGACAATCTCGCTTCGGTGAAAGTCGCCGCGTTCGACAAGACGGGCACGCTCACCGAAGGCAAGTTCACCATCGGCAAAATCAGCGGGCAGGACAGGGTTTTAGAAGTCGCCGCCGCGCTCGAACAGGCGTCCTCCCATCCGCTTGCCAAGGCGTTTGAGGGCGTCGCCGCACCCGAGGCGGAGAACGTTCACGAGATCGCGGGACGCGGCATTGCGGGAGAGATCGAAAAAAAGCGCGTGCTCGTAGGAAGTTATAAGCTGATGGAGGAACAGGGCATTTCCTGCCGCGAGGTGAAGAGCGCCGCCGTCGTCATCTATGTGGCGGAGGAGGGCGAATTTCTCGGCACGGTGGAGATCGAGGACCGTCTGCGCCCCGAGGCGAAGGACGCGCTCGCAGCGCTCAAAAATGCGGGCGTGGAGCACATCGCCGTGCTGACGGGCGACACCGAGGCGCGCGCCAAGGCGGCGCTTGAGGGGCTTCCCGTCGACGAGTACTGCGCAGAGCTCCTCCCCGCGCAAAAACCCGAGCGGGCGCAGGCATTGAAGGCGCGCGGCAAGCTCATGTATGTGGGCGACGGCATCAACGATACCCCCGTCATGACGGTGAGCGACGTCTCCGTCGCAATGGGCGGGCTGGGGAGCGATGCCGCCATCGAGGCGAGTGACTTCGTGCTCGCGACCGATAATCTGGGCGCCCTTCCGCGCGCGGTGAAGGGGGCGAAAAAGACGCGGAAGATCGTGCTCGAAAACATCGTCTTTTCCATCGCCGCCAAGGTGCTGCTCATGGTGCTCTCGCTCGCCGTGGGACTGCCCCTCTGGATCGCGGTGTTCGGCGATACGGGCGTCATGCTGCTCGCTGTGCTCAACTCCATGCGGATGCGCGCGAAAATCAGATAGCTTCACAAATTCGAAAATTTCGCAGAACCACAAACGCGAAAATTGTGTAAAAATTTCCAAAGCGGCTTGCAATGCACGCCGCTTTTTGCTATAATATCCTTATGAAAAAGTACGACATGAAGGCGCTCATCGACTGCGCCGCGGGGCGCGCTCCCGCCGACCTCGTCCTGCGCGGCGGGCGCATCTTCAACGTGTTCACGGGGGAGACGGAGGAAGGGGACGTCGCCGTCAAAGACGGGTATATTGCGGGCATCGGAAGGGGGTACACCGCGCAGAACGTGTACGACCTGTCGGGAAAGGTGCTCCTTCCCGGATTTATCGATTCGCACATCCACATCGAGAGCACCATGCTCACGCCCGAGGAGATGGCGCGCCTTGCCGTGCCGCACGGGACGAGCGCCATCGTCGCCGACCCGCACGAGCTCGTCAACGTCTGCGGCGTGCAGGGCGCGGAATACATTTTGGGCGCGTGCGAGCGGATGGGGGCGGACGGGGTGAGCCCGATGGAAGTTTTTTTGCAGCTCCCGTCCTGCGTGCCCGCCACGCCCTTTGAAACGAGCGGGGCGCGCCTTGACGGCGCCTCCACGCGCGAGGAGCTTGCAAAGCCCGCATTTTTCGGCTTGGGCGAGATGATGAACTACGTCGGCGTCGTGGCAGGGGATGCGGACGTCCTTGCAAAATTGGAGGGGGCGGAGGAGCTCGGAAAAATATGCGACGGGCACGCGCCCGGGCTTACGGGCAGCGCGCTCAACGCCTACCTCTGCGCCCATATCGCGACCGATCACGAGAGCCTCTCCAAAGGGGAGATCGAAGAGAAGATCGCGCGCGGGATGTATGTGCAGATCCGCTGCGGCTCGTCCGCCAACAACGCCGCCGTCTGTGCGCCCCTCATCGGTGAAACAAACGGCGGGCGCTTTCTCCTGTGTTCGGACGACAAGCACGCCCACGACCTTCTCTCCCGCGGGCATATCGACGACGCGCTCCGCGCCCTCGTGGGGCTGGGCGTTCCGCCCCTTCTGGCGGTGCGCACCGCGACGCTCAACGTCGCCGCCTGCTACGGTCTGCGCCGCCGCGGCGCGCTCGCTCCGGGGTATATCGCGGACATGGTGGCGGTGGATGACGTCAAAGACTTTCACGTCCGCGCCGTGTTCAAGCGCGGAAAATTGGTCGCCGAGGACGGAAAACCCCTCTTTTCGGTGGGGCGCTACCTTCCCGGGACGGTGCGCGGGACGGTGCACGTCGCGCCCGTCACGGCGGACACCTTCCGCATCGGTTTCAAAGAGCCGTCCGCGCGCGCCATCTTCGTCGTGCCCAACGAGCTCATCACAAAGGAAGTCATCGTTCCCGTGCGCCAAAGGGCGGGGGACGTGTTGCTTGAAAACGGACTTTTGAAGCTCGCCGTCGTCGAACGACACTTTGCGAGCGGCAATGTGGGGCTGGGGCTCGTCAAGGATTACGGCTTTTACGGCGGGGCGATGGGCATCTCCGTCGCGCACGATTCGCACAATCTCGTCATTCTGGGGGACGACAACGCCGCCATGGCGCGCGTCGTCGGGCTCCTGCAGGAGGCGGGCGGCGGGATGGCGCTCGTCGGAGAGGATGAGGAGGCGGTGTTCTCCCTCGACGTCGCGGGGCTCATGAGCAGCGCCTCCGCCGAGGAAGTTGCACGAATGACCGCACACATCTCCGCCCTTGCGCGCAAAATGGGCGTGAAGGAGGGGTACGACCCCTTCATGACGCTCGCCTTCCTCGCGCTCCCCGTCATCCCGCACATCAAGCTCACGGACAGGGGGCTCTTCGATGTAGATGCCTTCTCGTTCACCTCGCTCGGGGTGAGAACATGAGGGCGGAACGGGCGGCGCGCTCCGATCTTCCTTCGGTCGCGAACGTGCTCGCCTCGGCGCGGGAGTATCTCGCGCGGCAGGGGCTCGACCAGTGGCAGAACTTCCCGCCCACGGCTGCGGAGACGGAGCAGTTTTGGGAGCGGGGCGAACTTTACGTCATGCGCGAGGGCGGGGAGGTCGCGGGCACCTTTGTGCTCGTTCCGTATGAACCGTGTTACGAAAAGATCGACGGTGCGTGGCGGCATGAGGGCGCGTACTTCGCCATCCACCGCGTCGCCGTTTCCCCCGCATTCCGCAGGCGCGGCGTGGCGTCCGCCATCTTTTCGGAGGCGGCGCGGCTCGCCAAAGGGGCGGGCGCTATCGCACTGCGCATCGATACGCACGCGGACAATGTTCCCATGCGTGCGGCGCTGGAAAAAAACGCATTTGTATTTTGCGGCACCGTCGTCATCGCCACGGGCGAGCGGCGCGTCGCGTATGAAAAGGAGCTGACATGAACGTGCAGATGAAAGTGGTCGCAGCGACGGGAAACCGTCACAAACTCAAGGAATTCCGCGAAATTTTCCCCGATTGGGACATCGTCTCCGAACAGGAGGCGGGCTTTTCGGGCGAGGTGGAGGAGACGGGCGAAAGTTTCCTCGAAAACGCGCTCCTCAAGGCGCGCGCCGTGTGCCGCGCGACGGGGCAGCCCGCGCTCGCGGACGACAGCGGCATCGTGGTGGACGCGCTCGGCGGTGCGCCCGGGGTGCACAGCGCCCGCTATTCGGGCGGGGACGACGCCGACAACCGCGCGTTGCTCCTTAAAAATATGCAGAACGCGGCAAACAGGGACGCGCACTTTACAAGCGCCATCGCGCTCGTCTTTCCCGACGGGCGGGAGGTGACGGCGGAGGGGAACACGTTCGGCACCATCCTCCGCGAGGAACGGGGGAGCAGCGGATTCGGCTACGACTGCCTCTTTTACAGCTCCGATCTTAAAAAATCCTTCGGCGAGGCGACGGACGAGGAGAAGAACGCCGTCTCCCACCGCGGGCGGGCGCTGGCGGCGCTGCGGGAGAAACTTTCATGAAGACGGTCGTCATCCTCTCCGATTCGCACGGCAGAAGAAAGAACGTGGAAAAGCTGTTTCCGCTCTTTGCGGAGAACGATTATGTCATCCATCTGGGGGATGGTTCGGCGGATGTGCGCGATTTTTCGCGCGAGAATCCGCAAAAGTGCCTCGTGATGAAGGGCAACTGCGACTTTTCGTACGGCATGGACGAATATGTCCTGGAAACGGAGGGTGTGCGCATCTTGTGCTGCCACGGGCACAAGTACGGCGTCAAGTCGGGGCTTTCCCGTCTCGTCTCGCACGCAAAGGAGTGCGGCTGCGACGTCGCCCTCTACGGGCACACCCACCGCGCGGACATCTGTGAGGAGGACGGCGTTCTGTGCGTCAACCCGGGGTCGCTCGGCGACTTCTTTTCGCCCTCCTATTGCTATCTCGTCCTGCACGAAAAAAAGGCGACGCCCACCATCGTCCCGCTGCAATAAAATATATGATGAAAAAAGACCCGCGCATTTCCCTGCGCGGGTCTTGCCGTTCTATTGTGTTTCGGGCGGCTCTTCGGGCGGTTTTTCGGGCGGCGGATCGGGCGGATCTTCGGGCGATCCCGAAGGCGCGCAGACGGCGTCGGAGGGGGGTATGTCCGAGGTCTGCTCCGCGCAAAGCGCTCTGCTGCGCGCGCGGCGGTCGCGGAAGAAGTGATACGCCCACTGCCCGACGGCGGCGCCGATGATGACGGCATAGCCGACAAAGCTCAACGTCTTCGGCACCTGCTGCAGGAAGAAAAAGCCGAGGACGGCGGCGAAGAATACCTGCATATAGTCGAACACGGCGATCTCCTTGGCGGGCGCCAGGCGGTACGCCCCCGTGATGCAGAACTGTCCGCCCGTCGCCGCCGCGCCCGCGAGCAGCAGCCATAGGAGCTGCAGCCCCGTCATCGGCTGCCAGAAGGCGAGCATGAGCGGCAGGGAGACGACGGTGGAAAAGACGGCGAAGAAGAACACCGTCATGATGCCGCGCTCGCCCTTCCTGCCGAGGATGCGCACGCAGGTATAGGCGAACCCCGCGCACGCACCGCTCGCCACCCCCGAGAGCGCGGGCAGCACCTGCATATCAAAGCGCGGATCGACCACGCACACCGCGCCGCCGAAGGCGACGAGGACGAAGAAAATTTCAAAAACGGCGGGTTTTTCTTTGAGCAAAAAGACGGAGAAGAGGATGGCGAAGAAGGGGGAGAGCTTGTTGAGGATGGAGGCGTCCGAGATGCTCCCGATGTGGTCGATGGCGTAAAAATTGAGCACGACGCCCGCCAGCCCCACGCCCGAACGCAGCAGGTGCCACGGGATGCAGGCGCGGCTCTTCAGGCGGAAGCGGTCCTTATCAAAGCATAAAATGACGAATACGACGATGACGGTCAGCCCGTTGCGGAAGAACACCTTCTGCATGAGCGGAAGGTCTCCCGCCAGGTTGACGAACAGATTCATGAGGGCAAAGCACAGTGCCGCCCCCAGGATCAGCGCGATCCCCGCGCCCTTGTTCCATGCCGTATTTTTCGTCGCCATACGCAGTATTATATGCCCAGTCCTGAAAAAAGTCAACCGTCCGCACGCACGCGCCCGCCGCGCACTATACTTTTGAGAGCGTTTCATGAAAACTTTTGAGAGCGTTTCATGAAAAATTTGTCGGGCGGTTGACATTTGTGCGCCGTTCTGCTATACTGTTTATAATTAACGGCTGAAAATCGCCGTCAGAGGGGGGCTGCCGCGTCCGCTGCGGACGGGGCGCCTCAAAGGGGAGCGCCATGAACGAAGTGATCGGGACCATCCTGGAAGCGGAAGCGCGCGCCGAGGAGATCGTGCGCGCGGCGCAGGAGGAGGCAAAGAACATCCTCGCCGAGGGCGAGCGCGCGGCGGAGCAGGTGAGCGCGGAGGCAAACGGCAGCCGCCTGTTTTCGCGTGAGCAGACGCTCGCGGCGGCGCAGCAGTCCGCCGATGCACGCTATCGTGCCATCCTCGCCGAGGGCGAGCGCGCGGCGGAGGGATTTCGTGCCGCCTGCGCGCAGAAAGTGCCCGCCGCCGCCCAGGACGTCCTTCAAAAGGTGTTCGGCGCATGATCGCGGCAATGTCCAGATTCGAGCTCACCGCACTCTCCTCGGAGCGTGCGCAGCTTTTGCGCGCCCTGCAAAGGACGCAGCTCGTCGAGCTCACCTTTTCGGACGAGGAGGCGCCTGCCCCCGCGCAGGACGCGGAGCTCTCCGCCCGCCTCGCGCGCGTGGAGCGCTGCATCGGATTTCTGACGGCGCAGGCGGATGCCGCGCCCGATAAAAAGGCGATCAAGGGGGAACTTTCGGGCGAGATCCTGCTCGGCTTCGACGAATTTTTCGCCGTGGAGGAACGGGAGGAGGCGCTCCTTCGCACCGTCTCCGACGCGGAGACGTGCGCGGAACGGCTCGCACAGAACAGGGCGGAGCGCAACAAGCTCACCTCGCAGAAAAACCAGGTGCTGCCCTATCTCGCCGTGCCCGAGCCCTTCTCCGCGTTTGCCGATACGCGCACCACGCAGTGCTTTTTCGGGCTTTTGGACGAGGGCGCGCTCCCTGCGCTCGAGGCGTATGCCGCGCAGTCGTCCCTCGTCGCCTTTACGGCGTATGATGGGGGAAAGCAGCGTCCCGTTGCCGTGTTCTGCCACGATTCTGCGGCGGAGGAAACGGCGGACAAGCTCTCCGAACTCGCCTTTGCGCGCTGCACCCTGCCGCTCTCCTGCACCGCCGCCGAGGAGATCGCGCGGCTCGAGGAGGAGACGGAGCGCCTCGAACGGGAGGAGGGGACGCTTGCAAAGGAGGCGCTTTCGTGGCTGTCCTCCCTCAAAGATCTGAAAATTTACGCCGACTACCTCTCCTCGGAGCTGGAAAAGGCGGAGGGTTTTTCGCGCTTTTTCCGGACGGAAAAAACGTTTACGGCGGGCGGCTATGTGCCCGCCGAGGCGCAGGAGAGGGTGCGCGCGGCGCTTTCGGAAGTGACGGACGCATTTCTTCTCACCTTTTCGGAGCCGACGGAGGAGGATACGCCGCCCACGCTCATGAAGAACAAAGGTCCCGCCCGCGTGGCGGAGTTCGTCACCAATATGTACTCCGCGCCCGATTACAGGGAATTTGACCCCAACGGTTTTGTCTTTTTCTTCTTCATGATCTTCTTCGGGCTCATCATGGCGGACATCGGCTACGGCATCCTGCTCTTTGCGGGCGGGCTCGTGCTCACAAAGCTGCGCAAAGTGAACGACGGGATGAAGAAGCTCACCTGCATCCTCGCCTACGGCGGCTTGTTCACCATCGCCTTCGGCGCGCTGTTTGGCTCGTTGTTCGGATTCTCCCTCTATCACTTCCTGCCCGACCCCACTTCGGGCAGCCGCACCGACGTGCTCACCATCCTGTTGGGCTGTCTTGCGCTAGGGCTTTTTCAGATCACGGTGGGGTATCTCTTGAGCGCCGTCAACAGCATCCGCAGGGGGAACGTCCTCGATGCGGTGTGCGACGCGCTGACATGGGTGCTCTTCTGCATCGGGCTCTTCTTTGCCGTGTTCAATTTCCTCACCGAATATTTCGGCATCCCCGTCGCGGCGGGCGTGAAGGCGTTCTTCTCCGCCATGACGCTGCCCGGCGTCGTCATGCTGGGCGTGGGGCTCGCGGGCGCGGCGCTCACGGCGGGCAGAAAGGAAAAGCTGCTCGGCAAATTCACCAAGGGCTTCGGCGCCGTGTACGGCATCATCAACCTGCTGTCCGACGTGTTGAGCTACGCGCGCCTCTTCGGGCTCATGCTCTCGGGCATGATCATCGCGCAGCAGTTCAACGCCATCGGGCTCGACCTCATTTCGGCGGGCGCGGTGGGGTATGTGTTCGGTCCCGTCGTCATGCTCATCGGGCACGCCTTCAACCTCGCCATGGGCGTTCTGGGCGCGTATATCCACGACTGCCGCCTGCAATACATCGAGTTCTTCTCCAAGTTCTATACGGGGGAGGGGGCGCTCTTCACGCCGCTCGGCTCGCGCAGGCAGTACGTCTATTTTACCGAAGCGGCGTAAAAAGGCTGAAAAGAGCGGGTAAGCTTTCCCCCTCGGGGAAGCCGTCATCCCGAAGCGCGGCGAATGTTCTTCCCGCGCGGTGAAAAAAAGCGGCGGCGGAAAAAAATGTGCGGTCAGCCGTAAGGCGAACGTCGGGTCGTTCTGAAGATCACGACATTTTCTCTCGTCCGTTCGGGAGAAAATGTGTGAAAATATATTGAAGTAAATTTTGGAGGATTAACGGTATGGGTGGACAGGCAATCGCCATATTAGGGCTTGCCATCTGCGCGGGTCTGTGCGGCGTGGGTTCCGCGATCGGTCTTTTCAAGACGGGTTCCGCGGCGGCGGGTGTGCTGGCGGAGGACGCAAAGAAGTTTGCAAAGGTCATGATCCTCGTGCTCCTTCCCGCCACGCAGGGCATTTACGGCTTCGTCATGGCGCTGGTCGGACAGGGCGCGGTCACGGCGGATATGTCCGTCGCGCAGGGCTGGTCGGTGTTTGCGGCGGTCATGCCGCTCGCCATCACGGGCTTTATCTCCGCCATCTATCAGGGCAAGACGTCGGTGAGCTGTATCTACGCCGTGGCAAAGGACGAGAAGCTCTCGGGCAAGCTCGTCATGTTCCCCGCCATGGTCGAGACGTACGCCATCTTCGGGCTCGTCATCTCGCTGCTGTTCACGCTGTCGGTATAAGGTGCGGCGATGGAAGGCAAAGAGGCGATCGTCGGGAAAATTTTGTCCGACGCACAGCAAAAGGCAGACGCCATCGTGGCGGAGGCGAGGGAACGCGCCGCCGCAATGAAGGCGGAGGCGGAGCGCGCCGCCAACGAGAGCCTTGCCGAATGGAGGCGCGCGCTTGAGCGGGAGTCCACCGAGATGGTCGCCCGCAGGGAGACGGTCGCCTCGCTCGACAACCGCAAGGCGATGCTCGCGGCAAAGCGCGCCGTCATCGACGAAGTGCTCGCAAGGGCGCTCGCCTCGGCGTGCGCCCTTACCAAGGAGCGCTATTGTTCCCTTGTGGAACGGCTGCTCGAAGAATACGCGCAGGAGGGGGACGCGGTGACGCTCTCCGCCTCTGCGCCGTTGGGCGAAAAGGAGCTCGCTGCCTGCAAGGCGTTTTCCGCCAAAAAGCTGCGCTATGCGGGCACGGGCGAGTTTGAGGGCGGTCTGCGCCTTGAGAACGCGACGTATTTGACAGACCTCTCCTTCCGCGCCATTCTGGACGCGCGGCGGGAGGAATTGGAGCAGAGCATCGCTTCCGCGGTGTTCCCTGCGGAGAAATAGGGATGCCGAACAGTATTTTTGCCAATGCAAGGGCGTCCGCGCTGGAACATACGCTGCTCGGCGCCGAGCGGCTCTCCCGCATGACGGAGAGCGCCTCGGCAGAGGACGCCATGAAGATCCTGCAGGAGACGGGCTTCGGCGACGGGCAGAGCGTGCCCGCGTCCGAGGCGGAGCTGCTCATCGGCGCGGAGGAGAAAAAGCTCGCGGCGTTCATCCGCGAAAATTCGCCCGACAAAAAGCTCACGCGCTTTCTTCTGGCGGAGCACGACTTCCGCAACGCCGAGGCAGTAATGCGTG
The DNA here is from genome assembly GCA_944362555.1 of uncultured Clostridia bacterium. Classification (GTDB taxonomy): domain Bacteria; phylum Bacillota; class Clostridia; order Christensenellales; family Borkfalkiaceae; genus Gallimonas. The sequence continues at coordinate 27,946 of CALVTL010000012.1, read as the reverse complement.
CAAAGCACCTGCGCCTTGCGCCTTCCTCCATGACGGGAACGGAGGGCGCGTACCCCGTCGCCCTTCTGGAGGAGAAGATCTTCGCGGACGACTACGGCGCGTTCGGCGCGCCCATGCGGCGCGCGCTCATGGCGGCGGACGAGCTCTTTGTGGGCGGCGGCGCCACGGGCAGAAAAATTTCGGTGCTCTTTTCCCGCGCCAAATTCGAGGAGCTCGCCCTGCTTGCGGGGCGGGATAAGCTGCTCTGCGCCATCCTTTCCGTGCGGGCGGACGCCGCGAACATCGGCATCTGTCTGCGCGCAAGGGACGCGCTCGCCGCAAGGGAGATGGCGGTCGCGGGCGGAACGCTCGGGGAGGACGCGCTGCGCATCCTCTCGGAGGAGAGCGCGGACGCCATCCGCGAGAGGATGAAGTTCTCTCCTCGTCGGGCGCTCATCGAAGCCGCGCTCGAAGATTTTTCGGCGGGCAGGCCGCTCGTCGCGCTCGAGTGCGCGGCGGACAGTGCGGCGCTCACCATTTTGAAGAAGGAAAAATACAGCGACGGGGGGTATCTTCCCTTCGTGCGCTATTGCTGCTATAAGGCGGCGGAACTTTGCAACGTGCAGATCGTGCTCACCTGTCTTGCGAACGGCGCGGACAGGGCGGACATCCGCGCAAGGTTGAGGGAGACATATGAAGGGCAGAATGGCTATCATCGGTGACGGCGACGGCGTGTTCGTCTTTCGCGCGGCGGGCATGGACGCCTACCGTGCGGACGGCGGCGCGGACGCCGTGGCGGTGCTGCATAAGATCGCGCAGGAGTATCAGGTCATCTTCGTGACCGACGCGCTCGCTGCGCAGATGGGGGAGGCGATGGCTGCCTACGACGGCGCCGCCTATCCCATCGTGCTGCCCGTTCCCTCCGCACGCGGCGGGGAGGGGTACGGCGCAGAGCAGCTCCGCAGGTATTCGGAGCGCGCGCTGGGCATGGACATCCTGCCCCGCGAAGAGAAGAAAAAATAATCGAGGTCGGGTATGCAGGGAAAAATCGTAAAGGTATCCGGACCGCTCATCGTGGCGGAGAACATGGCGGATGCAAAGATGTACGACGTCGTCCGCGTGAGCGAAAAAAAGCTCATCGGCGAGATCATCGAGCTGCGTGGCGACAGGGCGTCCATCCAGGTCTATGAGGAGACGGGCGGGCTGGGCCCCGGGGAAGGGGTGGAGAGCACGGGCGCGCCCCTTTCCGTGGAGCTTGCCCCCGGGCTCATCGAGGGCATCTTCGACGGCATCCAGCGCCCCCTGACGCGCATCGCCGAAGCGTACGGCGACAGGATCACGCGCGGCATCTCCGTCACCAATCTCGACCACGAAAAACTGTGGGAGTTCGTTCCGCTCGCCAAGGAGGGGGACGAAGTGCGCGCGGGCGACTTTTTGGGGTATGTGCAGGAGACGCCCATCGTCTGCCATAAGATCATGGTCCCCTACGGCGTGGAGGGCAAAGTCACCTTCATCCGCGGCGGAATGTACAATATCACGCAGACGGTCGCAAAAATCATGACCAAAACGGGGGAGCGCGAGGTGTGTATGCTCACCCGCTGGCCGGTGCGGCGCGGGCGGCCCTACCGCGAAAAGATGTCGCCCGATATGCCCATGATCACGGGACAGCGCGTCATCGACACCCTCTTTCCCATCGCCCGCGGCGGCGTGGCGGCGGTCCCCGGTCCCTTCGGGAGCGGCAAGACGGTCGTGCAGCATCAGCTCGCCAAATGGGCGGACGCCGACCTCATCGTCTACATCGGCTGCGGCGAACGCGGCAACGAGATGACGGACGTTCTCAACGAATTCCCCGAACTCAAAGACCCCAAGACGGGCGAGCCGCTCATGAAGCGCACCGTGCTCATCGCCAACACGTCGGATATGCCCGTCGCCGCGCGCGAGGCGTCCATCTACACGGGCATCACCATCGCGGAGTACTTCCGCGACATGGGGCTCAACGTCGCCATCATGGCGGATTCCACCTCCCGCTGGGCGGAGGCGCTGCGCGAAATGAGCGGGCGGCTCGAAGAAATGCCCGGCGAAGAGGGGTATCCCGCCTATCTCTCCAGCCGCCTTGCGGAATTTTATGAACGTGCGGGCATCGTCAAAGTGCTGGGCAGCGGGGAGCGCGTCGGCTCGGTCACGGCGATCGGCGCCGTCTCGCCCGCGGGCGGCGATCTTTCGGAGCCCGTCGCACAGGCGACGCTGCGCATCGTCAAGGTGTTCTGGGGGCTCTCGGCGAACCTCGCCTACAAGCGGCACTTCCCCGCCATCGACTGGCTCATCAGCTATTCGCTCTATGCCGACAGGCTCGCGCCGTGGTATGCGCGCAATGCCTCGTCCGACTTCCTCGAACTGCGCGCCTTCGCCATCCAGATCTTGCAGGAGGAGGCGGAGCTTGAGGAGATCGTGCGCCTCGTGGGCGCCGATTCGCTCTCCGCAAAGGATCGCCTGACGCTGGAGACGGCGAAGTCCATCCGCGAGGACTTCCTCCATCAGAACGCCTTCCACGAGACGGACACCTTCACTTCCATCGCCAAGCAGGGCAGGATGCTGCGCCTCATCCGCGACTTTTACCGCCTCGGGCTCAACGCCCTGACGTCGGGCGCGGACTTCTCGCAGCTCATCAACCTCCCCGTGCGGGAGAAGATCGGCAGGAGCAAGTACATCGCGGAGGAGGACATGGCGCAGTTCGACGCCGTCGCCGCGCAGCTCAAACGGGAGATCAGAGCACTCAACGGAGGGGAGAGCCGTGTTTAAGGAATATAAGACCATCAAAGAAGTGGTGGGCCCGCTCATGCTCGTCGAGGGCGTGGAGGGGGTCAAATACAACGAACTCGTTGAAATAAAGCAAAAGAACGGCAGCGTACGGCGCGGCAAGGTGCTCGAAGTGCAGCGCGACAGGGCGCTCGTCCAGCTCTTTGAAAATTCGCAGGGCTTGCAGATCTCCTCGAGCCGCGCCAAATTTTTGGGGCACGGGCTGGAGCTCGCCGTATCGGAGGATATGCTCGGGCGCGTGTTCGACGGCATGGGCAACCCGCGCGACGGCGGCGCGCCCATCCTCGCCGAAAAGCGCATGGACATCAACGGCGAGCCCATCAATCCCGCCGCGCGCGACTATCCCAACGAATTCATCCAGACGGGCATCTCCGCCATCGACGGGCTCAACACCCTCGTGCGCGGGCAGAAGCTCCCCGTCTTTTCCATGAGCGGGCTCCCGCACGCCGAACTCGCCGCCCAGATCGCGCGGCAGGCGCGCGTCTTGAAGGGGGACGAGAAGTTCGCCGTCGTCTTTGCGGCGGTGGGCATCACCTATGAGGAAGCCGACTACTTCATCCGCGACTTCCAGGAGACGGGTGCCATCACGCGCACCGTGCTCTTCACCAACCTCGCCAACGACCCCGCCATCGAGCGTATCGCCACGCCGCGCATGGCGCTCACGGCGGCGGAGTATCTCGCATACGAGCTGGGGATGCACGTCCTCGTCATCATCACCGACATCACCAATTACTGTGAGGCGCTGCGCGAAGTCTCGGCGGCGCGCAAGGAGGTACCGGGGCGCAGGGGGTATCCGGGGTATCTCTACACCGACCTCGCCTCCATGTACGAGCGCGCGGGGCGCATCCGCGGCAAGCGCGGCTCCATCACGCAGATCCCCATCCTCACCATGCCCGAGGACGACAAGACGCATCCCATCCCCGACCTTACGGGCTACATCACGGAGGGGCAGATCATCCTCTCGCGCGAGCTGTACAAAAAGGGTGTCCTTCCGCCCATCGACGTGCTCCCTTCCCTGTCCCGTCTGAAGGACAAGGGCATCGGCGCGGGCAAGACGCGCGAGGACCATGCCGACACCATGAACCAGCTCTTTGCCGCCTATGCGCGCGGCAAGGAGGCGAAGGAGCTCGCCGCCATCCTCGGCGAGGCGGCGCTCTCGGATACCGACAAGCTGTACGCGCAGTTCGCCGAGGCGTTTGAACGCAAGTACGTCTCGCAGGGCTTTTCCGCCAACCGCTCCATCGAGGAGACGCTCGACCTCGGCTGGAAACTTCTGCGCATCCTGCCGCGTTCCGAACTCAAGCGCATCAAGGAAGCGTACATCGACAAATATCTCGGAAGATAGAGAGGGGAGACATGGCGCGCATCAACGTAAATCCCACGCGCATGGAGCTCAAAAAGCTCAAGGCGAGGCTGAAAACGGCGCAGCGCGGATATAAGCTGCTCAAAGACAAGACGGACGAGATGGTCCGCCGCTTTTCCGTGCTCATCCGCGAGACCAAGCGCCTGCGCGACGCGACGGACGAGGAGGTGCTGCGCGTTCTGCGGCAGTTCTCGCTCGCGCGCGGCGTGCTCTCCAAAAAGGACATCGAGCGCATCTTCTCCATCCCGCCCGTTTCGCTCTCCCTCGACTGCGTCACCGTCAACGTGCTCAACGTGGAGATCCCCAAGCTCCACCTCGAGGCGGGCGCCGCGCAGGAGGAACTTCCCTATTCCTTTGCCGACGTCACCAGCGAGGCGGATCACGCCGTGCGTGCGGCGGGCGAGGTGGTCTCCCGCCTTCTGCGCCTTGCCGAAATGGAGAAGGCGTGCGCCATGCTCTCGGGCGAGATCGAGCGCAGCAAGCGCCGCGTCAACGCCCTCGAATACGTCATGATCCCCGACCTTGAGGAGACCATCCGCTACATCTCACAGAAGCTCGAGGAGAACGAGCGCGGCAACCTCACCCGCCTCATGAAGGTCAAATCCATGCTGGAAGAGCGCGGCTGACGCGCCTTGGCGTGCGGGGTTCGCTTAAATCGTTGAATAATTTCCAATGCCGTCAAATACGGCAAAAGGGCAGCCTTTGCAGGGCTGTCCTTATTGTATAAACGAAAACCCCGCGATAGTCGCGGGGTTCAAGAGAGTATTGCCGATGAGCAGAACTGAATTGGACGAGAGAATTGTGTGGCGAGGCTATTTCTATATCTTGCCCCCCCCTTGCGAATGTCCCACAAAAATGCTGTGCATTTTTGCGGGAACCCTGTGTAAAGGGGGGATAAAGGGGGGATCGTCAAAAAGCAGGGAACAATCCCTCAGTCACTTCGTGACAGCTCCCTTTGCACAAGGGAGCCTTGGATCGGGGGCTCCCGCTCGCCCTTATTTCTTGCCCTCCCTGTGCAAGGGAGGGTGCCGAGCGGAGCGAGGCGGGAGGGTTGTAAAGGTCGGTGCCGCGCGGGCACGACAACCCTTCCGTCTTGCCTTCGGCAATCCACCTCCCCTTGTACAGGGGAGGCGAGAGAAGAGGAAGGCTTCCCCTTGGGGGGAAGCTCCGCCGAAGGCGGTGATGAGGGGGACGGCAAAGGAACAGTCGCTCTGCTTGACCCCTCATCCGTCACTTCGTGACACGCGTCTCGGCGGCGCAAGGAGCGACGCCGCCAGCGGTCACGATTTTTGCCTACAATGGCAAAAACCTCAGTTCGCCACGCGCGCACACCACACCGTGGTGATGCGCATAACGCGCGGCTCACCCCCAAGGGGGAAGGCATAAGATCCGTTTACGGGTAACGAGTATGATCGCCTCCCTCGTTGAGGGAGGTGTCTGCCGCAGGTGCGACAGACGGAAGGAGTTGTGATAAAAGAGGATACCTTTTTGTAGCGCATCGGACTGCGCAGCGTTTCTGCGCGCGGCGGGCGTGCGGGCGGAAATCGTCAAATTTCGTGCGGATGCGGCAGAAACAGCCAGGATGCGTGCGGCGGGGCATAGTATCATTGTCCTGTCCCGCACGAGAGCGGGGGAGTTTGTCCCGTACGGGAACAAAGGCGGAGGGACGGTATGCGGGCGCAGGCACAGCGGCAGGCGGACAGCCTCTATATCTATCTCACGGGGGAGCTCGACGAACACTCCGTCGCGCAGGCGCGGGCGGAGACGGACGCGCTCATCGACGGCGCCGCAGGGCTCTCGCGCGCCGTGTTCAACCTCGCGGGCGTCAAATTTATGGATTCGACGGGCATCGGCTTCCTCATCGGCCGCTACAAGCGGCTCAAGCGGTACGGCATGGAGATGTACCTCGAATCCCCCAACGCCGCGGCGGATAAGATCCTCGAGCTGGGCGGGCTGTATTCCCTCATGCCCAAGCTCTGAACGCTGCACGGCAGGCAAATTGCGGAGGCGCGGAGTCGCTTATGAATGAAATGTATCTGAAATTTTTATCCCGTTCGGAGAACGAAGTCTTTGCGCGCAATGTGGTGGCGGCGTTCGCGCTGCCGTTGTCGCCCACGCTCTCCGAGCTCTCCGACGTCAAGACCGCCGTCTCGGAGGCGGTCACCAACTGCATCGTGCACGGCTACCGCGGCACGGAGGGGTGGATCGAGCTCACCTGCCGCACGGAGGACGGCGTTCTACATATCGAGATCGCCGACAGCGGAAGGGGGATCGCGGACATCGGCCGCGCGCTCACGCCCTTTTATACCTCGCTGCCGGAGGAGGAGCGTTCGGGTATGGGATTTACCATCATGCAGACGTTCATGAGCGATTTTTCCGTCGCGTCGGAGGCGGGAAAGGGGACGACGGTGCGCATGAGCAAGAAAATGGGCGCAAGGGCTGCGGAAGATGCTCGATGAAGGCACAACGCTCGCGCTCATCCGCCGCGCCAAGGCGGGGGAACAGGCCGCCAAAGAGGAGCTGCTCACCCACAATACCTCCCTTTTGAAGAGCATTTTAAAGCGCTACCTCGGCAAGGGGGTGGAGTACGACGATTTGTATCAGCTCGCCTGCATGGGGTTTTTGAAGGCGATCGCGGGCTTCGACGAGCGCTTCGGCGTGCGCTTTTCCACCTATGCGGTGCCCATGATCGCGGGGGAGATCAAGCGTTTTCTGCGCGACGACGGCAGCGTGAAGGTGTCCCGCCTCATGAAAAAAGCCGCGCGGGACATGAATTTATACATCGAGCAGTGCGTTTCGGAGCGCGGCGAGCAGCCCTCCGTCAGGGAGCTCGCCCAAAAGTTCAACATGGAGGAGGCGGAAGTCGTCATCACGCTCGGCTCTTCCAGAATGCCCGTGTCCATCTACGAACAGGGGGACTACAAGGACGAAAAGGGCAGCACGCTCGCCGAGCGCCTGCCCGCCGCCGAGGACCAGGAGGACGTTCTGGAGCACCTCATCTTAAAGGAGGCGATCGCAAAGCTCTCCGAACGGGAGAGGAAGATCGTGTTTTTGCGCTACTTCCGCGACCTCACGCAGAGCGAAGTCGCCCGCCGCATCGGCGTCTCGCAGGTGCAGATCTCCCGCCTCGAGGGCAAGATCATGGAAAAATTCAAACAGGAACTTTCGTAAGGCGGATCGTCCGCCCTACGTTCATATCGTCAGATCGGAAATATTGCGCCCGCGCGCCGCTCCCCAAGGAGCGGCGCGCGGGCGCGTCATGCGGGCGAAAAAGAACAGAGCAACGCGTTTGCGGTTTTTCCGCTCTTTTCATTGACTTTTTTCACACAAAAATGTTATAATAAAGAAAAAAGTATTTCATCCGAAACACGGAGTTTCCCATGTCCATCAAAAATTTGCCGCAGGGCGTGCAGGACATCCTTCCGCAGGAGTGCCGCGTTCTGTGGGACGTCCGCGAACGGCTGACGCGCGCCTTCGAGGCGCGGGGCTATGCGCCCGTCCTTTCCGCCGCCGTCGAATATTACGATACTTATGCGGGCATCCGCAACGCCCTTCCGCAGGAGCGGATGTTCAAATTTACCGATTCGGACGGGCGCCTTCTCGTTCTGCGCCCCGACGCGACGCTCTCCATCTCGCGCATCGCCGCCACCAAACTCCCCGAACCGCGCGCCCGCCTTTACTACTTCCTCGACAAGTGGGATGCGCAGAGCGCGGGCGGCGGCAGAACGCGGGAGATCATCCAGGCGGGCGTCGAGCGCCTCGGCGAGGAGGGCGCCTATTCGGACGCACAGACCATCGCCTTCGCCATCGACTGTATGCGCGAGACGGGACTCAATGACTGCATCCTCGACGTCGGGCACGTCGGCTACATGAAGGGGCTCTTGGAGGAGTGCGGGCTCTCCGACGCGCAGGCGGAGGAGGTGCGCGCCTCGCTCAACGCAAAGGACGGGCTGAACGCCGAGCGCCTTCTGCGCGGCGCGGGGGCGGGGGAGGAGACGCTCTCCGCCGTGCGCGCGCTGCCCACGCTCTTCGGCGGGGCGGAGGTATTCGCCCGCGCCGGACGTCTCACCGCGAACGCCCGCGCGCTCGCCGCCCTTGCGCACCTTGAAAAGGTGCACCGCATCCTCGCCGATATGGGGTACGAAAAGAGCGTCTGTTTCGACCTCGGAACGGGCAAGAGCCTCTCCTATTATTCGGGCATCGTCTTTTCGGGGCTCGTGAAGGAGGTGGGCGCGCCCGTCCTGAGCGGCGGGCGGTACGATACCCTCGCCGACGACTTCGGAAAGCACATTCCCGCCGTCGGGTTCGCCATCGGCTTAAAGCGTGTGCTCGTCGCGCTCGAGCGGCAGGGCAACCTTCCCCCGCAGCCCGCGTCCGACGTCGCCGTCTGCTGCGAAGAGGGGGCGGAGGGCGAGGCGGACTGCCTCATCAAGCGCTTCATCGCCGAAGGCAAGCGCACGACGCTCGCGGCGGAGTACGGAAAAGACGCCTTGAAGGGCGTCGCCGCCGCCGAAAAATATTTTGTCGGAAAGGGGGGCGCGGAAAAGTTATGATCACCTTTGCCCTTCCCAAGGGGCGGCTGGCGGAGAAGTCCGCCGCGCTGCTCGCAAAGTGCGGCGTGGATACCGCCGTTCTCAACGAAGATACGCGCAAGCTCGTTCTGGAGAGTGCGGACGGGCGCTGCGGCTTCTTCCTCGTCAAACCCGCCGACGTTCCCGCCTATGTGGAGGCGGGCGTGGCGGATCTGGGCATCGTCGGAAAGGACACCCTCATCGAGGAGGGGCGGGATCTCTATGAGATGCTCGACCTCAAAATGGGGGAGTGCCGCCTCTCCATTGCGGGCTATCCCGAGCGGCGGGACGTGCTCACCAATCCGCACCTGCGCGTCGCCACCAAATACGTCAACACCGCGCGCCGCATCTTTGCCGACCGCGAGGAGATCGAGATCATCCCCCTGCACGGTTCCATCGAGCTTGCGCCCGTCACGGGGCTTGCGGACGTCATCTTCGACGTGGTGCAGACGGGTTCCACCTTAAAGGCGAACGGGCTCGTCGTGCTGGAGGACGTCTACACGGGCATCACGGCGCGGCTCGTCGCCAATAAAGTGTGCTTGAAGACCAAGGCGGAGGAGCTGCTTCCGCTCATCGAAAAGCTGCGGGAGGCAGTGAAATGAAGATTTTTGACAAGACAAATTGCGCGCAGCTTTTGGAGCGCGCCTTTGCGGAACGGGAGAAAGAGCTTATCAGTGTGCGCGCCATCCTCGCGGACGTCCGCGCCAGCGGCGACGACGCCGTGTTCGACTATGAGAGAAAGTTCGACGCGACCGAGCTGGACGCCTCCACCTTCCGCGTTTCGGAAGAGGAGTTTGAGGAGGCGTACAAGGCGGTCTCCCCCGAGCTTCTGTCCAGCCTCAAAAAGGCGATCGCCAACATCTATCGCTACCATTCCCGCACGGGAAGAAGGGACAACGTCGTCACCGAAAACGGGCGGACGACGGGGTATGTGGTGCGTCCCGTGGCGTCGGCGGGCATCTACGCCCCCGGCGGAACGGCGCCCCTTTCCTCCTCCGTGCTGATGGGCGTGCTGCCCGCAAAGGCGGCGGGGGTGGAGCGCATCGTGCTCGCAACGCCCGCCAAGGGCGGCGTCATCGCGCCCCTGACGCTGGTCGCGGCAAAAGAGTGCGGCGTCGCGGAAGTGTATAAGATGGGGGGTGCGCAGGCAGTCGCCGCGCTCGCTTACGGCACGCAGTCGGTGAAAAAGGTGGACGTCATCGCGGGGCCGGGCAACATCTTCGTCACCCTCGCCAAAAAGGAAGTGTACGGCGAAGTGGGCATCGATATGCTCGCGGGGCCGAGCGAGATCATGATCGTCGCCGACGGCACTGCAAACCCCGCTTTCGTGGCGGCGGATATGCTCTCGCAGGCGGAGCACGACGTCCTGTCCCGCGCCATCGTCGTGACGGACGACAGAGCGCTTGCAAAGAAGGTCGCTTCGGAGGCGGAGGCGCAGCTTGCCCGCCTGCCGCGGCGGGAGATCGCGGAGAAGTCGCTCTCTTCGAGCGGCGGCATCATCGTCGTCGACACGCTCGACGAGGCGGTGTCCATCGTCAACGAAGTGGCGCCCGAGCACCTCGAACTCTACACCGCGCACCCCGGGGAGCTGCTGAAAAAGGTGAAGAACGCGGGCGCCGTCTTTCTGGGCGGCTATACGCCCGAGCCCGTGGGGGACTACTTCGCGGGTCCCGACCACATCCTTCCCACGTCGGGCAGCGCCAAATTTTTCCAGGTGCTCAACGAGGATGTTTTCACGCGCAAGATGAGCGTCATCTCCTATACGAAGGAGGCGCTTCATGAGGACGGCGCGGACATCGTGCGCCTTGCAGAGAGCGAACAGCTCGGCGCGCACGCCAACGCGGTCGCCATCCGCCTGAAGGAGGAAGGGGTATGAGAGAGGCAAAGGTAACACGTACGACGCGGGAGACGGACATTGCGCTCTCGCTCTCCCTCGACGGGAGCGGGAAGGCGCAGATCTCGACGGGCGTCGGATTTTTCGACCACATGCTCGAGCTCCTCACCGTGCATTCGCGCATGGACGTTGCGCTCACCTGCAAGGGGGACCTGCAGGTGGACGCCCATCACACGGTGGAGGACGTCGGCATCGCGCTGGGGGACTGCGTCAAAAGCGCCCTCGGCGACAAGCGCGGCATCGCCCGCTTTGCCGACCGCCTCGTTCCAATGGACGAGGTTGCGGCGCAGGTCGCCGTCGATTTCAGCGGAAGGCCCTGTCTCATTTTTGAGGATACGCTCACGGGAAAGGTGGGCAACTTTGATATGGAGCTCGTCGAAGAGTTCCTGCGCGCCTTCTCCACGCACGCGGGCTGCAATCTGTATGTGCGCGTTCTGCGCATGGGCAACCGCCACCACATGGCGGAGGCGATCTTCAAGGCGCTCGCCCTGTGCGTGCGCGACGCGGTGCGCGTCATCTCGGACATGGTGCCCTCATCCAAGGGGATGCTCGAATGATCGGCATCCTCGATTACGGCATGGGCAACGTGCGTTCCGTGCAAAAAGCCATCGAATTTCTGGGCGGGCAGGCGGTCATCACCTCGGACATGGGTGCCCTCGATAAGTGCGAGCGGCTCATCCTCCCGGGGGTGGGCAGCTTCGCCGCGGGCATGGAGAACCTCCAAAGATCGGGGCTTGACGCCTACACAAAGGCGCGGCTTAAAAATACCCCCGTGCTGGGCATCTGTCTGGGGATGCAGTTCCTCCTTTCCGAGAGCGAGGAGGAGGGCGTGCACGCGGGGCTGGGCGTCATCCCGGGCAGGGCGGTGCGCTTCACGCAGGGCAAGATCCCGCACATGGGCTGGAACGGCGTGGAGGGGATGCGCTCGCCGCTGTTTGAGGGCATCGCGGAGGGCACGCAGTTTTATTTCGTGCACAGTTACTATGCGCAGGCAGGCGATAAGGACGTCATCGGCACGACGGAGTATTATTGCCGCTTCGCCTCCGCCATCGCGCGCGGCAATGCGTACGGCGTGCAGTTCCACCCCGAAAAGAGCGGGGCGGCGGGATTGCAGGTGCTGCGCAATTTCATGCGGCTGAATGCCGCAAAGGGGGGCGCGGTATGATCTTATATCCCGCCATCGACGTTTTGAACGGGCGCGCCGTGCGCCTTCTGTACGGGCGGCGCGAGGAGGTCACCGACTACGGCGACCCCGTGGACTGCGCCCGCCGCTGGCTGGACGCGGGCGCGCAAATTTTGCACGTCGTCGACCTTTCGGGCGCGTTCGGCGAGGCGAGCGGCTTTGAAAAGACGCTCGAACGCATCGCAAAGCTGGGCGTTCCCGTCCAGTCGGGCGGGGGACTGCGCTCGATGGAGAGCATCCACCGCCGCTTCCGTGCAGGCGCCGACCGCGTCGTGCTGGGCACGGTGTGCGTCGAGCATCCCGAAGTGCTCTACGAAGCCGTGCAAAAGTACGGCGCAAAGATCGTGGCGGGCATCGACGCAAAGGACGGCTATCTCGCCGTGCGCGGCTGGACGCAGCTCGCCGACAAAGACGCCTTCGAGTTTGGCTGCGAGGCGAAGGCGCTGGGCGTTGCGGACGCCGTGTTTACCGATGTCGGCAGGGACGGCGCGCTCACGGGCGTCAACCTTGCGGACACCGTCCGGATGGGCGAGACGGGGCTCAACATCATCGCCTCGGGCGGCATCCGCGATGGCAGCGATCTTGCCGCCTTAAAGCAAAAGGGCGTCTATGGCGCCATTCTGGGGCGCTCCATCTATACGGGCGCCATCGACTTAAAACGCGCGATCGAGGAGATATGATGGTACGCAAACGGATCATACCATGTCTGGACTTAAAGGACGGGCGCGTCGTCAAGGGGGTGAATTTCGTCAGTCTCACCGACGCGGGCGACCCTGTCGAAACAGCCAAGCTCTACAATGCGTTCGGCGCGGACGAGATCGTCTTTTTAGACATCACGGCAAGCTACCGCGGCGAGACGCCGATGTGGGACGTCATCTCCCGCGCCTCCGAGCAGGTGTTTTTGCCGCTCACGGTGGGCGGCGGCATCCGCTCCACGGAGGACTTCCGGAAAATGCTCGCGTGCGGGGCGGATAAGATCGCGGTGAACTCCGCCGCCATCAAGGACCCGACGCTCATCACGGAGGCTGCCTTAAAGTTCGGGCGGCAGTGCGTGGTGCTCGCCGTGGACGCCAAGAAGAACGCGGAGGGACGGTACGACGTCTACCTGAACGGCGGGCGCGTCAACACGGGCAAGGACGCCATCGAGTGGATCTGCGAGGGCGTGGAGCGCGGCGCGGGCGAGGTGCTGCTCACCAGCATGGACCGCGACGGCACCAAGGCGGGCTACGATCTGGAGCTCACCCGTCAGGCGGCGGAGGCGGTCAACGTCCCCGTCATCGCCTCGGGCGGGGCGGGCAGGATGGGTGATTTTTACGACGTCTTAACGGAGGGGAAGGCGGATGCGGCGCTCGCGGCGTCTTTGTTCCACTTCGGCATCATCAATATGCTGGACTTGAAAAATTATCTTGCGGAACGGGGACTTCCCATCCGCAGGGAGGGGATTTAACATGGAAAACGTCAAATTTGATGCAAACGGGCTCATCTGCGCCATCGCGCAGGACTACGAAACGGGCGAAGTACTCATGCAGGCGTACATGAACGCCGAGGCGCTCGAAAAGACGCTGGAGACGGGCTATGCGCACTATTACAGCCGCTCCCGCAAGGCGCTCTGGAAGAAGGGGGAGACGAGCGGTCACACCCAGAAGGTCATCTCCGCCGCCTTCGACTGCGACAGGGACTGCCTGCTCATGCAGGTGGAGCAAAAGGGCGTCGCCTGCCACACGGGCGCAAGGAGCTGCTTTTTCGACAGCGTGTTAAAGGGCGACATGGCGGGACTCACCTTCCTCGGCGAGCTTGCGCGCGTCGTCAAAGACAGGAAGAAGAACCCCGTCGAGGGGTCGTATACGGCGTACCTCTTCAGCCGCGGCGTCGATAAGATCGCCAAAAAGATGGGGGAGGAGGCGGTGGAGACCGTCATTGCCTCCAAAAACGACGACAAGGCGGAGCTCACGCACGAAATTTCCGACCTCATCTATCACCTGCTCGTGCTCATGGAGGCGAAGGGCGTCTCCCTTTCCGACCTCTGCACCGAGCTCGAACGCAGGCACAACAAATAAACATTTCAAAAAACATTGCAAGAGGACAGTATGACAAAGAAGGAGACGGGAACGCTGCTTTCCTGCCGTCCCGCGATCCGCGTGCTCGACGCCACGCTGCGCGACGGCGGGCTCGTGAACGATTTTAAGTTTTCGGACGATTTTGTCCGCGCGCTGTTCGCGGCGAACGCCGCGGCGGGCGTGGACTACATGGAGCTCGGCTACAAGGCGGACGAGGACCTCTTCGATAAGGAGAAGTTCGGCAAATGGAAGTTCTGCCGCGAGGACGACGTCTTTTCCGTGCTCGGGGAGAACAAGACGGGCATGAAGCTCTCGTGCATGGCGGACGTGGGGCGTTGCAACTTTGCGCGCGACATCTGCGAGAAGGCGTCGAGCCCCTTCGATATGTACCGCATCGCCACCTACATCAACACCATCCCCGCCGCCGTGGAGATGATCGAGTACTGCGAGAAGATGGGGTACGAGACGACGGTCAACATCATGGCGATCTCCCGCGAGACGGAGAAGGAAATTTCCCTCGCGCTCGAGATGCTGGGGAAAAGCCCCGTGCGCGCCATCTACATCGTGGACAGCTACGGCTCCGTCTACCCGGAGGAGATGCGCGTCATCGCCGAAAAGTACCTCGAGGCGGGCGCAAAGTACGGCAAGGAGATCGGCATCCACGCGCACAACAATCAGAACCTCGCCTTCGCCAACACCATCGAATGCACGGCGATGGGGGTGAACTTTCTGGACGCCACGGTGGACGGCATGGGACGGGGCGCGGGCAACTGCGCGCTCGAGCTATTGCTCGCCTTTTTGAAGAACCCCAAGTATAAGCTCATCCACATTCTGCGCTTTCTCGAAAAGGGGTATATGCGCGCGCTCAAAGAGGAGGGCGCCGTCTGGGGGTACGACCTTCCCTATCTTCTGACGGGCGTCTACAACCGCCATCCCTCCAGCGCCATCCGCTATATCAAGGAGGGAAGAAAGGACATCGTTCCCTTCATGCAGGAGCTCCTCGACCAGGAGTGACCCCCAAAAAAAAGCGCTTTTTGCCGCCCGTAGAGCGGGGCGGCGGAGGGCATCCGAAAAAATGATTTTTTTGTGAAAGCAAAAACTTTTTTTCGATTGCTTGTTGACAATGTTATAAAAAGATGATAACATAAAAGGGACGTTGAAATCACGGTTTTGGCGTCCTTTCTTTTTTGTCCCCGCGTGCGCGTCGT
Organism: uncultured Clostridia bacterium; assembly: GCA_944362555.1. GTDB lineage: Bacteria > Bacillota > Clostridia > Christensenellales > Borkfalkiaceae > Gallimonas. The sequence continues at coordinate 12,874 of CALVTL010000012.1, read as the reverse complement.
GCGCGCGTATGCGCGGGAATATCAAGGAAAGCATTGAGGTTTATGGAAACATTTTTTTCCGGAGGTAAAACATTTGTTAAAGACACTCTCTAAATGTATCCGGGAATACAAGCTGGCGTCCATCCTGTCGCCCATCTTTGTCACGGTCGAGGTCGTCCTCGAGTGCATCATTCCGTTCATCATCGCACAACTCATCAACGTGATCGATCAGAATGTGCCGACCGCGATCGACATGGGGCAGGTCTGGATGTATGGCGGTATTCTTGTGGCGATGGCGATCGCCTCGCTCGCGGCGGGTGCGCTTGCGGGCGCGTTCTGCTCGCGCGCCTCGGCGGGCTTTGCCAAGAACGTCAGAAAGGATATGTTCTACAACATTCAGACGTTCTCCTTCGAGAATATCGACAAATTCTCCACGCCCTCGCTCGTCACGCGTATGACGACGGACGTCTGGAATTTGCAGATGGCGTACATGATGATCGTGCGTATCGCCGTCCGCTGCCCCGTGATGATCGTCTTTGCGGCGGTCATGGCGTTCGTGCTGGGCGGGAACCTCGCGTGGATCTTCCTCGCCGTCATCCCCGTGCTCGTCATCGCGCTTCTCTGTATCATGATGAAGGCGCTGCCCATGTTCCAGCGGCTGTTCCCCAAGTACGACGATATGAACGAATCGGTGCAGGAGAACATCAACGCCATCCGGGTCGTCAAGTCGTACGTCCGCGAGGACTACGAAAAGCAGAAGTTCGGCAGAACGGCGGGCAATCTGTGCAAGGAATTCACGCGCGCCGAGCGCCTCTTGGCGTGGAACTCGCCCATCATGCAGTTCTGCTTCTACGGCGTCATCTGCGCGGTGCTCTACATCGGCGCGTACGTTATCATGGACTCCGCGGGCGTCGTCACGACGGGCGAAGTCTCCCAGCTCATCGTCTACGGGATGCAGATCCTTGCATCGCTCATGATGTTCTCCATGGTGTTCGCCATGATCGTCATGTCGATGGAATCTGCGCGCCGTATCTGCGAGATCCTCAACGAAAAGAGCACGCTCGCCAATCCGGAAGATCCCGTGTATGAAGTGGCGGACGGCTCCATCGACTTCGAGAACGTCGCCTTCAAGTACGCCTCCAACGCCGAAAAGAACGTGCTGGAGGGCATCGATCTGCATATCAGATCGGGCGAGACCATCGGCATCATCGGCGGAACGGGCTCGTCCAAGACGTCGCTCGTCAACCTCATCTCCCGCCTCTACGACGTCACGGAGGGCTGCGTGAAGGTGGGTGGCCGCGACGTCAAGGAGTACGATCTGGAGACGCTGCGCAATCAGGTCGCCGTCGTGCTGCAAAAGAACGTGCTCTTCTCGGGCACCATCAAGGATAACCTCCGCTGGGGCAACAAGGAGGCGACGGACGAGCAGATGGTGGAGGCGTGCAAGCTGGCACAGGCGGACGACTTCATCCGCTCCTTCCCCGACGGGTACGACACCTACATCGAGCAGGGCGGCACTAACGTCTCGGGCGGGCAGAAGCAGCGGCTCTGCATCGCGCGCGCCCTTCTCAAAAATCCCAAGGTGCTCATCCTCGACGACTCCACGTCGGCGGTCGATACGCACACGGACGCCCTCATCCGCAAGGGCTTCCGCGAATACATCCCTTCGACGACCAAGATCATCATCGCGCAGCGCATCTCCTCGGTGGAGGACGCCGACCGCATCATCGTGCTGGAGAGCGGGAAGATCAACGGCATCGGCACGCACGAGGAGCTGTTGAAGAGCAACAAAATTTACGCGGAAGTGTACTATTCGCAGGTGAAGGGCAGCGACGGGAGCGCCGCGCAGGCGCCCGCGTCCGCGCCCGCCGCACAGGCGCCCGCGCAGACGTCCGAAGAAGGAGGGAACGGCAATGGCGAAGAAGAATAACCAGGTCATGCCCAAGCATCCGCCCCTTCAGAAGGGCATCGTCAAGCGCCTTTTGAAGTCGCTCTTCCACTACTATCCCGTCATGCTGCCCATCGCGCTCGTTTGCATCGTGGTGAATGCGGCGATCTCGTCCATTCCCGCGCTGTTCATGGAGGACCTTTACTCCCTCCTCGGCGACGCGCTCGTCAAGAACCTCGGCTGGAGCGACGTCGCGGGCGACGTTGCCGCCATCATGGGGCTGCTCATCGGCATGTACGTCGTCTCGCTCATTGCGGGCGCCGTGTATAACCAGCTCATGGCGATCATTACGCAGGGGTATCTCAACAAGATGCGCGTGCAGATGTTCAACGGGATGCAGGATCTGCCCATCCGCTACTTCGACACGCACAACCACGGCGACATCATGAGCTATTACACCAACGACATCGATACCCTCCGCCAGATGATCGCGCAGAGTATCCCGCAGCTCATGATCTCCACCATCATGTGCCTCACGCTGCTCGGGATCATGCTCTATTTCAGCGTGTATCTGACGCTCGTCATCCTCGTCGGCATCGTCGCCATCGTCTTTGTCACAAAGCTCGTGGGCGGCGGCGCGAGCAAGTTCTTCCTCGCCACCCAGCGCACCATCGCAAGGACGGAGGGCTTCGTCGAGGAGATGATGCAGGGGCAGAAGGTCATCAAGGTGTTCTGCCACGAGGAGGAGGCGAAAGCCGACTTCGACAAAGTGAACGGCACGCACTTTGAAATGTCCGACAAGGCGAACAGGTATGCCAATATGCTCATGCCCATCATCGCCAACATCGGCAACGTCATGTATGTCATCGTCGCGCTCCTGGGCGCCGTGCTCGCCGCCAACAACCTCGAAAATCTGAGCATTGTCGGCATGAGTATGTTCACGCCCGCGCTCATCGTCGCCTTCCTGCAGACGACGCGCCAGTTCTCCAACAACATCGGACAGGTGTCCAATCAGGTCAACTCCGTCGTCATGGGCCTTGCGGGCGCGCAGCGCATCATCGGGCTCATCGACGAGAGACCCGAGGTGGACGACGGCTATGTGTCCCTCGTCAATGCAAAGGAAGTGAACGGGCAGCTCGTGGAATGCGCGGAGCGCACGGGAATGTGGGCATGGAAGCACCCGCACAAGGCGGACGGCTCGGTCACCTATACCCGCCTCGAGGGCGACGTGCGCCTTTTTAACGTGGACTTCGGCTACGTCCCCGAAAAGATCGTTCTGCACGACATCAGCCTGTACGCCAAGCCCGGTCAGAAGGTGGCGTTCGTCGGCGCGACGGGCGCGGGCAAGACGACCATCACCAACCTTCTGACGCGTTTTTACGACATTGCCGACGGCAAGATCCGTTACGACGGCATCAACATCAACAAGATCAGAAAGGGGGATTTGAGAAGGTCGCTCGGCATGGTCTTGCAGGATACCAACCTCTTCACGGGAACGGTCATGGACAACATCCGTTACGGGAGGCTGGACGCATCGGACGAGGAATGCGTCGCGGCGGCAAAGCTGGTGGGGGCGGACGACTTCATCACCCGCCTTCCCGAGGGCTACAACACCATGCTCTATCAGAACGGCGCCAACCTCTCGCAGGGGCAGCGTCAGCTCCTCTCCATCGCGCGCGCGGCAGTTGCCGACCCGCCCGTCATGATCCTGGACGAGGCGACGTCCTCCATCGATACCCGCACGGAGGCGATCGTCCAGCACGGCATGGATAAGCTCATGGAGGGCAGAACGGTGTTCGTCATCGCCCATCGCCTCTCCACGGTGCGCAACTCCAACGTCATCATGGTGCTCGAACACGGCCGCATCATCGAGCGCGGCACGCACGATCAGCTCATCGAGCAGAAGGGTAAGTACTATCAGCTCTACACGGGCGCCTTCGAGCTCGAATGACGCAGAATCTTTGAAAAAACGGCAAGCCCCCCTCCGCACGCGGAGGGGGGCTTGCCGTATCAAAGAGTGGGCGCACGCCGCGCCCGCTTTCGTGTTTATCGGTAGGCGCGTTCAAAGATGCCCGCGCAGTCCTCATCATTCAACTCGCAGGGATTGGCGAGGAACAGCCCGCCCATCGTCTCGCGCGCGTTGACGGCGAGCGTCATGCACTCGTCCTTGGTGATGCCGTAGTCGCTCATTTTCAGATCGTCCACGCCGCACGCCTTCTGCAGGGCGATGAGGGCGGTGAGAAAGTCCTCGGGCTTGTCCGCCTCGGGCATCCCCATCACGCGCGCCATCTTGATGAACTGCCCGTCGCAGGCGTGCTTTTCGATGAAGTAGCGGGCAAATTCCACGCTGATCATAATGAGCCCCGCGCCGTGGGGGAGGCTATGGTGGTATGCGCTCATCGCGTGCTCCATGGAGTGCTGCGCCGTGGTGGAGGTGAGCTGCATCGTGATGCCCGCCACCGTCGCGGCATAGGCGACGTGCTCGCGCGCCTCCATGTCGCCGCCGTCCTTCACGGCGCGCGGAAGATATTTTGCGATATTTTCGATCGCCGAGAGGGCGATGGGCTCGCTCATGATGTTGACGCCCTTGCTCATCATCACTTCGGTGTTGTGGAACAGGGCGTCAAATCCCTGATACGCCGTGTATTTTGCGGGCACCGTCCGCATGAGGGTGGGATCGACGACGGAGAGTACGGGCACAAGGCGCTCTTCGCCGAAGCCGATCTTTTCCTTTGTCGCAAGGTTGGAGATGACGCCCCAGCAGTTGACCTCGCTGCCCGTTCCCGACGAGGTGGGCACGGTGACGATGGGCAGCCCCCTGTTTGCAAGCGGCTTGCCCTTGCCCGTTCCGCCGCTGACGTAGTCCCACAGATTGCCGTCGTTGGTCGCCATCGCCGCGATCGCCTTGGAGCTGTCGAGCACGGCGCCTCCCCCGAGGGCGAGGATGAAGTCGCACCCGTTCTCGCGCGCGAACGCCGCGCCCTCCATGACGACCTCTTTCACGGGGTTTTCCATAATTTTGTCAAAGATGGCGTATCCGACGCCCGCCTTTTTCAGCTCCGTCTGCACCGTCTCCAGCGAGCCGTTGACTTTGCTCGATTTTCCGTTGGAGATGAGCAGCAGCGCCTTCTTCCCGGGGAGCGCCTGTTCATGAAGGGTATTCAGCGTTCCGCTGCCGAAGATGATGTGCGTGGGGTTGTTGAAATCAAATGTTATCATAGTGTCCTCCGATTTGGTTTGGATTTTGTGTAAATCTGAGCGCGGGTACTACTTTTTGCACCCCAAAAGCGTTGCGACAAAGGGGGCGACGAGCGCCGATACCGAAAGATCGGGATAGGGGATGCCGACGATGTCCATCGCCTTTTTCTGCTTTTCGCTCGCCTCCGAATAGGGGTAGATGCCGAACAGAAAGGGGAAAAAGGCATAGAGGAAGCGCTGCACGTCCTCCTCCGAAAGGCGGGGAAGGTGCGCCCGTACGCAGGCGGCGACCGCCGTCAGCGCGGCACCGTACACCCGCTTGAATGCGACCAGGTTCTCCAATCGGCTGCCCGATTCCATGTCGTATAAGTTCATGGAGAGGAGCTTTAACATACACTTGCGCTTTTCCAACAGGGCGGCGAAGGCGTCGGGGAAGCGCGCCTCTTCCACCGTATGCGCGGTGAGATGCAAGAGGTCGGCGACCCAGGCGGTGTATTCGCGCTCCAAAAGGGCGAGAAAGATCTCCTCCTTCGTGCGGAAGTAGTTGTAGATGGACGTGCGCGTGAACGAGGTCTTTTCCCCGATGACGCCCAGGGTGATGTTTTTGAATGGCATGACCTCATAGAGCTGCGCGCAGGCGTCCACGATCTCCTCCTTGCGCGCCGCCGTCAGCTTTTCCGAACCCGCAGGCATCATTCACCCCCGACGATGCGCTTCGCCCAATCGGCTGCGCCGCTTCCCGCCAGCCTTCCGCGTACCCATTTCGCGGTGGGGAACAGGGCGAAGAGCCGCTGTTCCGCGCCGCCGATGCCGCTCCCGCCCGAGGTCGCAAACGGAACGAGCGTCTTACCCGCAACGTCCGCCTGCTCCAGAAAGCTGTCTATAATGCGCGGCTCCACATACCACCACACGGGGAAGCCGATAAATATTATGTCGTACGCCGCAAGATCTGCGGGCGGCTCCGCGAGCGCGGGGCGGCACGCGGGGTCGTTCATCTCCACCGAGGAGCGGCTCTCCTTGTCTGTCCAGTCGAGGTCCGCCTCGGAATAGGGCAGGGCGGGCACGATCTCTTTCAGCTCGCCGCCCACCGCCTCCGCGATCTCCCTCGCCGCCCGCGCCGTTCTGCCGCTTGCGGAAAAATATGCGACCAACACCTTTTTCATCGTCTTTTCCTCCCGTTCTCATTCTGACATTCTGTCAGAACATACATAGTATAGCACTATTCTGACACTTTGTCAATATATTTTTTCAAATTGATAAAAAAATTCCGCAGACGCTTTCGAAGATGAGCGTCTGCGGCGCGGCAGGGGAATTATAGGCGATCGATGATTTGAAGGAGCTGTTCAATTTCCGCCTTCGTCGGAATCGCGGAAATTTTCAGCGCCTGCAGCGTGGCGATTTGGGGGATGGTGCTGACTTCCGCGCCGTCGCCGATGAGAACGGGCAGAACGGTTGCGTTGCATTTTTGCGCAGCGTCCAATTCATTGATGCAGGACCTGCTTGCGGCAGAGTGCGGGGAGAGGAGAAAGAGAAATACGGCGTTTTTGTAGCTGTGTTCTTTGATGCGGTCTGCTACTTGGTTCGACCAAGTCTCTTTGATGGTCATGCTGCGCGGTTCCCAGACGGTCAGCCCGTTTTTCGTGAGCGCGTCGCGGAGACGCTCCGCGGTGGGGGTGTCGTGCATGGAATAAGAGAGGAAAATTTTGGAGCGTTTTATAACGGGGCGGATCTGCGCGCGGATGTAATTTGCGCAGCGCGCGTCCCAGGTGGGGTACTTATCGAGGTCGATCTCGACGTAGTGGTATTTTTTTCCGTTCGCCCGCAGCTTGTTCATGTATTCCACTTCCTGTTGCACATACCTCGAGCGTTCTGCATTTCCACTCTTGCAGTAGACGAACCAAATGCGTTCATAGATCTCACGGCGCAGAAGATCGTTGATCTCGTGTTCGTCGGAGAGGCACTTCAAAAAGAAGAGGATGGGCTCATAGAAGAAGGTCTCCTCGATGGTGTTGCGGATGATGCGCACCTTTTCGATGTCAATGTGCGAGTGCGAAATAAAGAAGTACTGTTTGGGATAGACATATCCGCAATTCCGGCAGACATAGCTGTCCGTCTCCTTCACATATTCCAGCTTTTTGCTGTTGCAGGAATAGCAATTCATCGTACTGTCTCCCCTCGAACGGTTTTTTCAATATAAAATTATACCGGGAACTGCGTCCATTTTCAACCCTTTTCCCCAAAACACACAAAAAAAGGGAAGGCAAAACGCCTTCCCTTTGGATGGTGGAGCTAATGGGAGTCGAACCCATGACCTTTTGAATGCCATTCAAACGCGCTACCAACTGCGCTATAACCCCAAAGCAAGGAAATTATACTATATTTCCGCCTGCTTGTCAATCCAAAATCGGCGCAAAACAAAAAATTTCTTTTCCCGTGCAGAAAAGGGGGAGGAAGGCGGCGGGAGGCGATGGGCATCCGCAAGGGGGAACGCGGCAGCAAGGGAACGCGGCGCCTCCGCACGGGGACGCGGCAGCAAGGGAACGCGGCGTCTCCGCATGGGGCGCAGCAAAAAACGGCGGGGGAAGGGGCGCGTGTTTGCCGATAACGGCAATCGAAAAATTTTATCAATTCCCGCGTTCATGCAGTTGACAAGGGGCGGCGGAACGTGTATAATAGAGAAAACCGCAGATGTGAAAGAGTAGCGCGTCATCCCCGATTTTCAGAGAGTCTCCGACGGTGGAATGGAGGCATTCGGCGTCGCGTGAATGGGTCACGGAGGGCGGGCGTGAACGATAGTAGCGTCCGACGGGGCTTTCCCGTTACAGAAAGAGAGCATGATGGTGCTCGGAAGGAGGCAGCCTGCGGGCTGTAAAATTGGGTGGCAACACGGAGCGATTCGTCCCATGGCGAATGTCGCTGCGTGTTTTTTTATTCAAATCCATATCGAAAATGTCCGCGTCCCGAACTGCCGCATCGGGCGCCGACGCAAAAGGAGGAACCGCATGGCATCCAAGAACATTCCCTACAAGATCTATCTCGCCGAGGAGGAAATGCCGCGCGCATGGTATAACGTGAAGGCGCACATGAAGACGCAGCATCCGCCCTTTTTGAACCCCGCGACGCAAAAGCCCTGTACCATGTCCGAGTTGGGCGCGGTTTTCTGCGAGGAATGCGTCGAACAGGAGCTCAACGAAAAGGACGAGCGCATCGCCATTCCGCAGGGCATTCTCGACTTTTACAGGATGTTCCGTCCGTCGCCGCTCGTGCGCGCCTACTACCTCGAACGGCTGCTCGACACGCCCGCGGAGATCTACTATAAATTTGAGGGGAACAACACGTCCGGCTCGCACAAGCTCAATTCCGCGGCGGCGCAGGCGTACTATGCCAAAAAGCAGGGGCTCACGTCCATCACCACCGAGACGGGCGCGGGGCAGTGGGGCACGGCGCTTGCGATGGCGGCGGCATTCTACGGACTGCACCTCGACGTGTATATGGTGAAGGTGTCCGCCGAGCAAAAACCCTACCGCAAAGAGGTCATCCGCACCTATGGCGCGAACGTCATCCCGTCGCCCTCCGATACGACGGAGGCGGGCAGAAAGATCCTGAAGGAGTTCCCGGGAACGGGCGGGTCTTTGGGCTGCGCCATCTCCGAGGCGGTGGAGCGCGCGACATCCACGCCCGGCTGCCGCTATGTTTTGGGTTCCGTGCTCGACCACGTTCTGCTGCATCAGTCGGTCATCGGGCTCGAGAGCAAGGCGGCGCTCGAAAAGTACGGCGTCACCCCCGATGTCATCATCGGCTGCATGGGCGGCGGCTCCAACTTCGGCGGGCTCATCGCGCCCTTCATGGGGGAGAAGCTGGAGGGCAAGAACGACATTGAGTTTATCGGCGTCGAGCCTGCGAGCTGCCCCTCTATGACGCGCGGGAAGTTTGTGTACGATTTCTGCGATTCGGCGAAGATCACGCCGCTCGCCAAAATGTATACGCTCGGCTGCGGCTTCATGCCCTCCGCGAGCCACGCGGGCGGGCTGCGCTACCACGGCATGAGCCCCGTTCTCTCGCAGCTCTATCACGACGGGTATCTGCGCGCGGTCGCCGTCGAGCAGAACAAGGTGTTCGAGGCGGCGGTGCAGTTCGCCAAGTGCGAGGGCATCCTGCCCGCGCCCGAGAGCGCGCACGCCATCCGCGCCGCCATGGACGAAGCGCTCCGCTGCAAGCGGGAGGGGAAGAAAAAGGTCATCCTGTTCGGGCTGACGGGCACGGGGTACTTCGACCTCGCCGCCTACAGGCAGTATAACGACGGCACCATGTCCGACGTCATCCCCACGGATGAGGATCTTCGGAAGGGATTTGCGACCATCCCCGATCTCCCCGTCAACAGAGGGCTTGTATAAGTTTATTATGAAGAACGGCGCGGCGTGCGGCGGCAGGAAGCGCCGCACGCCGCAAAAAAAGCCCCTGCAAGGGGAGCGGACGTTTGTCTGCTCCCCTTGCAGGGGGTTTGGCGTAATATGTACACAAGAGGTCGGAAGTTCAATTTTTCGAGGCGACGGGATTTGCGCCTTTGGCGGCGCGCCCCGGTGAACAGCACACCGCGCTGTTCAGTTTGCGCCCCGTCCTGCAATTTTCAAGCTCCTCACGCAAACCGCTCGCTCACGCTCGCGCCTCCACCCTCAAATCCCGTCGATTGCCGGTCAACAACCAAAAAGACTGCCGCCAAACATGGCGACAGCCTTTTTGGTCGAACTAAAAGCCGCAAAAACGCACACCGTATTATATCAGATAAACAGAACTGAATATTATTGCCAAGTCGATTTGCCGCTTTCTGATTATCCGCTATACGGCAAACAATTAGTTTCAAACCGAAGTTAATAACTTATTAGAAAGGTTGCATCGAACATTATAAATCTTATACTTTGGCATAAGGGGTTTGCGAAATTTCCGCAAACCCCTCATTTTTTATTTAATTCTTTTTAATCTTTTCTTAATTTTTCCATAATGAGTATTTAATACTTTAATAACTTTTTCGTTTGCGCCAAATACTCTTTTGCACCTTTTTACATAACTTAAAAAATTGCCTTTAGAAATTTCGCTACTGTTCGCTCCTTTTAATGAATATGTCTTATAGAGATTCTTATTTGAAATGATATTACCTTTTGGCGAAATTCCTTTACATTTTACTACAGTATCAGCCTTCTTATACATTCTATAATAATATTTACTAATAGTCTTATCTCTTAAGTAAATATTTTTTCCATCAAAACTGAATCCCAAGTAATCTATTATATTTTTATCGTTTGCTCGCCCATCAATTAGAAAATCTCTATTCTCCAAGTTGCCTTCATTGTAGTAATATAACTTCGTTTTTTCTGCTTGCAAAGTAAGATTCGGTATTTTGCTAATAATATTCCTAATTTCGAGATGGATTTGTTGTATCTCGCTCTCAGCGGTAACAGGCAGAATAAAAATTGTATCGTCGCTATAGCGCAAATACTTGCCATTATATGTTTTAATATATGCATTAACATTTTGATCAAATTCGAGCATGTATACATTTGAAAGTACAGCACTAATAGCAGAACCTTGCGGAATACCATAGTTCTCTTTGTTGCTGTTAATAATATCCATTCTCCGTAAAGTCTGAATCGGTAATATAATATCTTTTTTGTTTAATTTTCTACGTGAAGTAACAGTATCGGGCATTCTATAATAATTAAGTATATCAGAGAAATCTACATAGCTATATTTTGTTATACTACGAAAAACTTTATAATAGTCTTCTGGTAATCTCTCCGTCCCTAACACAGAACAAAGTTGACTTTTAAGATAGGAATGATCTAACGAATCAAAAAAATCTTTAAAATCTCCAACTATAATAAAGCAACGCCGTTGCTCTTTAATGAAATCAAAAGCTTCTTTCGCAAAATGGATATTGCTTTTATGCAAATTTGTTCTATATGCTATACTTGTTTGATTGATACCCACTTCATCTGCTTTTATATTGTAACGCTCATTCAGTAGATAAGAATAGTATTGGTAGATACATCTGTCATAGTGCGAAGAATAGTATAATTGTCTGATTTTATCTTTACGTCCCTTATTCTTAGAATATTTGTGAAAAATAAGAGGTGAATGGATAAAAGGTAAGAAAGCATGAGTTATAATATTTTGAGGTTCTCTAATTTCGTCCCAAACAGTTTTTATTGAAACTTGCCTATCAAAATGAGCGTACTTTTTAATAGAATTGCTTTTATCGAGCCATTGATCTAAATCCATCATTTTCTCCATCATAAAACATTTGCCATATAGCAAGATGCCCGCCGCATGAGGAACAGCATCTCTTAACGGCAGGCACATACCTTAACATGGTATTAAATTTTTTGTGCTTGTTGATTCACAGAAAACCATCAACCAGCTGCTCCATTTTGCACAATCTTGAAATATGATATAATATTATCGTGGATAATATTCATTCTCATACTTCTTCTGGTGGTGATAACAAATTATATGCAATCATTTACTTGTTGCAGACATTCGTCTCACACATTCTCAAGCTTTATAGTGGATTTCTTGCGAGAAATCGTGTATAAATACTTGACAGAAATACAGTACCTCTAAATCTACATTTAGAGTATATATATTTTACTTGTTTTGCCGAATAATGTCAAACAAAAAAACCTTATAACAGTAAAATAAATCTCAACCGTTTTAGATAACCCGATAGCCCCTATACGGCTTAGTCGCAAGCAGGGGCTAATGCCTTGCCGCTGGCTTGCTCCGTGCAAACGGCTGTCGTTGCGTCTTTATAGATCCGCTTTGACAGCCGTTTTGCTTGTTCTCTATCTTGCGGCAGTTCCGCATAAATATTTTTGCTTTCGTCGTTAAAATAGATAATGCTTATTCCTTGCGGGATACTTTTCATAATAAATACTCCATAAAGATTTTTGTAGCGACTTGCGACGCAGTGATAATAAAGTAATAGTAGTATTAAATATCCAAAATACATTATATCTCCCACCCAAAACCCACCCTGCGGACTATATGATTTATCTTTCTATGTTCCGCAGTGCCAATAGGGTAATAGTAACCTATCGGCACTGCGGGGCGGCTGTCGCCGCCCCGCATATCGCCTTTTTCTTATACAAAAGTGTTATATGTTACGGGGTGGACTGGTAATACTAAGTCCACCCCGTCGCCGTTCATGTGTGGAGGGTAAATATTATATATAGCCACACAACGCCTTTTTCAGCCGCTTGCGTATCGTTTTCATTTGTTGCGATATTGAAGAATGCGAAACGCCTTGCTGCCGCGCTATCGTTCTCATAGACAGTTCCTCGTAAAAGACTTTATGTATCAGTTCCCGCCGCTTGTCCGAAAGTGTTGATACCGCTTTTTGTACTCGCTCCGTTTTCTCTCTCCGTATCACAATTGCCAAAGTATCGGCGGTCTTGTCCTCAAAATCTATTCCGTTTTCAATCAGATAGTTCAATGAGATATGCCGCCGTGTTTCTTTCCAATGGTTTCGCTTTTCCATTTGTACGAGTTGCAAATATAGAAAATAAAATTCTTCCGAAACGCTCACCTCATTCGTAGTACCGTCCGCAAATTTATACTTTATAATCTGCATTGTATAATGCCTCCACTTATAAGCACGAGGAAGGCGCAGAGGTAAGGTTTTTTATTAAATTTTTCATAAATGCCCGTTCCTCGATTTTCTGTTTTTGAAAACCGACTGAAACGGACAAATTTCGCAATAAAGAACGCCCGCCAGCCGAGAACTAAATCTCGATCTGACGGGCGCAAAAACAT
>CALVTL010000011.1 GCA_944362555.1 uncultured Clostridia bacterium | reverse complement strand
CAAGGCGGGCGCTTTTTACAAGACCATGCAAAGGATCGCACTCATCGGCTGCACGGGCAGCATCGGGCGGCAGACGGCGGACGTCGTGCGCCGCTATCCCGACCGCTTTTGTTTTACTTCGCTCGCCTGCGGCGGGGCGGGGGAGGCGCTCGCCGCGCTCTGCCGCGAATTTCACCCGCGCCGCGCCCTGTGCGCGTCGGGCACGTTCTGCGCGCCGCAGGGTGTGGAGCGCCTTGCCGCGGGAGAGGAAGCCGCGCTCTTTGAGGACTGCGACGTCGCGCTCATCGCGGCGGGCGGCTTTGCGGGGCTCAGATACACCCTGCTCGCGGCGGAGGCGGGCGTGCGCATCGCGCTCGCCAACAAGGAGTCCCTCGTCTGCGGCGGGGAGCTCGTTCTGAACGCCGCCGCGCGTTCGGGCGCAGAGCTCGTTCCCGTGGACAGCGAGCATTCCGCCATCTTCCAGTGCCTCTCCTGCCGCAGGGATACGCCCTTCGAGCGGCTCGTGCTCACGGCGAGCGGCGGACCCTTTCTGCATTGTTCCGAGGAGGAGCTGCGCGGCGTGACGGCGGCGGACGCCCTCAAACATCCCACCTGGAACATGGGCGCCAAGATCACCATCGACAGCGCCACTCTGCTCAACAAGGGGTATGAGGTCATCGAGGCGCACTGGCTGTACAACGCCCCGTTTGAGAAGATCGGGGCGGTCGTGCATCCGGAGAGCATCGTGCACTCCCTCGTCTACTTTGCAGACGGCGCGGCGCTTGCGCAGCTCGGCTATCCCGATATGCGCGTTCCTATCCAGCTCGCGCTCACCTATCCCGAGCGCCTGCCCTGCGAGCGCCCCCTGGACCTTGCCGAGGTGGGAAAGCTCACTTTTCTTCCCTTCCCCGCGCAAAAATTCCCCTGTTTTTCGCTCGCGCTGGAGGCGGGCAGGGCGGGGGGAACGCTGCCCGCCGTGCTCAACGGGGCGGCGGAGGAGGCGGTGTACGCCTTTTTGCGGGGCGGCATAACCTTCCCCGCCATCGCGCAAACTATCGAAGGCGCGCTCGGTGCCATCCCGCGTGAGGAGGCGGACAGCTTTGAACGCCTCGCCTGCGCCGATGCCCGCGCCCGCGCCTATGCAAAACAACGTATCTATGGGACATCTGCTTCTTAACGCATGGAGCACGGTCGGCTCGGTCGCGCTCGCCATCCTCATCCTGCTCGTGATGATCACCATCCACGAGTTCGGGCATTATCTCGCAGGCAGGCTCCTCGGCTTCCGCATCGAGGAGTTTTCCGTCGGGTTCGGCCCCGCGCTCTTCAAGCGGCGCAGCAAAAAGACGGGCGAACTCTTCGCCCTGCGCCTCATCCCGCTCGGGGGCTACTGCGCCTTTGCGGGTGAGGACGGGTTGGAGGATGAGGCGGAAAAATGTCCGCCGCAGGAGCCGTTCGCGGACATGGGTGCCCCGTCCGCCGCCGGGAAGGCCGCCGAAGGGGACGCGCAAACGCTTTCCGCGGGCGAAGGCGCGGAAGGGGAGGAGCGCCCCGTGTCCGAGGCGCCCGTTCCGCGCGGGGGCGAGTTCACCAAAATGGCGCCGTGGAAGCGCATCGTCGTGCTCATATCGGGCGCGCTCATGAACTACTTTCTCGCCGTCCTGCTGCTCATCGCCTGCTTTTTTGCCTACGGGCAGACGATGGTCGCCGTCTATCGGGCGCAGCCCTCGGACGACATTCCCGCCGGGTACTGCCTCAAAGATTACGACGTCTTTTTGGAGGCGGAGGGGCGCAAGCTCTATCTCACCACCGACTTCGCGCAGGCGATCAACGGCAAAAAGGAGGGGGATCTCGTGGAGTTCCTTGTCTCCCGCGTCGTGGGCACGGACGCGGAGGGGCGGTATCTGCGCGAGGAGATGACGGTGAAGGTGGAACTGCGCGCCGCCGTCAACGTCAGAAACAGCGCCGATCTGGACGGCGTGTGGCGGGCGCTGGGCATCGCGTATGAGACGGAGGGGGAGAGCGGAACGTGGATGCTCGCCAACGCCTCCTACCGCTTCGGGTTCTGGGAGACGCTCGGCCGCGCCTTCGCCTATTCCTTCAAGATCGCGGGCTCCATCTTCAAGGTGCTCGGCGAGCTCCTCACGGGGCAGCTCGGGCTGTCCGCGCTGGGGGGACCCGTCACCACCATCACGCTGACGTCGCAGATCGCCGGCAGGAGCCTGCGCGGATTTTTGGAGATCGCGGGCTTTCTGGGCGTCAACCTCGCCGTCTTCAACCTGCTCCCCATCCCCGCGCTCGACGGCAGCAAGGTGGTGTTCACCGCCATCGAGTGGGTGCGCAAAAAGCCCATCAGCCGCAAGGTGGAGGCGGTCATCCACGCCGTCGGATTTCTGCTCCTTCTGGGCTTCGCCGTCCTTGTGGACATTCTGCAATTCGTATAAATAAGCACGAAAAAAACTCCGCTTTCATGGGAAAGCGGAGTTTTTTACATAGATGATCATGTATTGGAAGGGATATAAGATTTTACGCTTTTTTTGGGTTCGTTCTCTTTCCGTTTTTTCGTATAATAGCTGATTATTGCCGCCCGTTGTTTTTGTAGCATTGCAGGGGTTTGTGCTTTGACGTACTTTTTTTGTACCGGTTTTTTACTTTTCATCGTCTTTCTCCTCTATGATCAGTACGGTATCTTCATCATATTCGCCGCCTTGGCAATATTCCATAAGAATCTCTACAAGCGGCTGCGGCGGGATAAATTTCTTTTTCAGCATATATGGCTCTTTTATTTTTTCAAGAAAAAACGATCTTATCTCGCGGCGTTCCAAATCATACGCGACCAGATAGCACAGCTGTTTGAGGGAGTATTGATACATCATCCAATAAGCATAGACCTTATACCGTTCGCCCTCATAAAAGAACCGAAGGATTCGACCGGTCACACAAGCTTCGGTTATAAGCTCCTTCTCATCACGGAATAAAATCTGCTGTCTTTTATATTGAGGCAGTCTGACGTATTCGTTCAACAGTCCTCTAATGTATGTAGACATATCAAGCATGGTAACGGCAAGTTCTTCTGCTTCGATCTCATCAAATATGGAGAGATGCTCTTTGTCCGGTCTGATCCAGACATCTTCCGTCAGATTGTCCAACTCTTCATCTCTGAAATACACTTGATCGATCACGGTATTTACGCATTCGTACACCTTTTCCGCATCATCTCGCTGATAGTCATTTTCCAAAAGATCCCGTATTTCTTCCCTACGTTCTTTGCGCAATGCAACCATATTCGGAATCAATTTATTCAAAAAAGCGTTCTTATTGGAAGTGTCATCGCTTTTTACAAAACCCCAGCTTTGAGCGTCGTTGTCGATGATAAGCGCGATGAAAGACGATATCCGTACTTTGATTTTATCTGAAAGCATAATATAAGTGTATAAGTTGTCTACTCAAAAGTCAAGAATTATTACATAGATATCCCATTTTTGTCTACCAAAAGATGTAAAACTTGGGGGACTGACATTTCATATCGCCTATGCTATAATAAAAGCAGCAAGAGGAAAATCTTGACTAAAATCGAAAGAGGTGATATACTTTGAGTATCCTTAGTTATCTCTTTAAGCCAAAAAAAGAAATGGCAAAAAAGAACACAAAACAAGTTAAGGTTGGGAAGCACACATTAACAAAACATGCCCAAAACCGAATTGCCGATGCAAGCAGAAAGATTGCAAAGACAGATGTTTTAAATAATCTGTTTACAAAGCCAAATGGAATAACTAAAACGAAATTTGACAACAACAATCGCCCTTCATATAATCGTGTGGGCAAAAGAGTGACCACATCTATAAATCCCGATAATAACAATGTCGTTTCTTGCAGACCTGTGAGTAAACAAGATAAAAAAGAATTTGATTTAGTAAATATTGGTAGAAATGGAGGGAAAAAGAACTATGTTAAGCGAAATTCAAAAAAATAAATTTACGGCAAGAGCGAAGACGGAGGCAAAAAAACTTCTTCAAGAACTTAATATTATCAGGTTGGACGAAGCAAACATAGGTGACTTACAAAGCGCACTTGATGTAAAAGTGGCAGGTTTGGTTACAATGCAAGAGTGTGAAGACCAAAAAATAGACGAAGATTTATTGGACATCTATGATCTGCTCACGGATATTGTATTAGACAATGAAGATAATATTGACTTCCTAAACAAACTGTTTGGCTTAATTCAATAAATTGGTGTAAGAAATGAACAGAGAATACATGAAGCGACTTGCAGAAGAAGCGGAAGCCATTGACCCGCAAAATGAGGTGCTGTGGGAAATCAATTTCAATAAACGCCTTGCAGAGCTTAAAATAAATTTGGACGACACTATCAATTATCTCGACACCTGCTCAAAACAAGAATTGGATTGGGCGAGCGAAACGTTTGAAGACCTTTCCGAATATTTCAAATCGCAAAGACTCATTGAGTGTGTCGAACGAAATATTACGAGGTTTCCGGATGAAGAACTGCAAAAACAGCTACAGATGGAACTCGAATATATGAAACATTATATATGACCACACACAAAAAAACTCCGCTTTCTTGGGAAAGCGGAGTTTTTTTATTGACGCGTTACTGTTCGGGGGCGTCGGGCGCCTTGTCTGCGGGCGCTTGTGCGGGCGCTGCCGCGGACATGGGTGCCTCGTCTGCGGGCGCCGCCTCGGACACGGGTGCCTCGTCTGCGGGCAGGGCGGACTTTGCAGCGGGGGCGGAGAACTTCTTCACCTGACGCATGAACGCCTTGGAGCAGAACACGATGACGCACACGGCGATGGCGATGGCAATGTCGGGGAACACATAGGTGGCGTTATAGCCGAGCGAGTAGATCCATGCGTCCACGTCGGGCGCGAGGTAGGAGAAGGCGAACACGCCCGAGAAGAGGTGCGCGGCGAAGCGCAGCACGCTCGCCACGATGCCGCCCAGCGCGATCCGGAGCTGCGGGAGCTTTTCGAGCGCCTTGACGTGCGCGAACATCCCCGAGAGCCCGATGGCGGAGAAGGCGATGGGGTAGTCGAGGAACATCTGCGCGGGGTGGATGATCCAGGGGTCCTGCACGATCTGCAGAAGTCCGTAGATGGCGCCCGCGAACACGCCCTTCCTGGTGCCGAACATATAGGAGTAGATCATGAGGGGCACGAGGGAGGCGATGGTCACCGAGCCGCCCTGCGGCATGTGGATGGGGGCGAGATAGGAGAGCGCAAAGCTCAACGCGATGCACACGGCGGCGTAGGAGATGGACTTGCTGTCAAATCCCTTCTTGTCCTTTCTGCCGAAGAGGAAGGCGAGCGCCACGATGACGGCGATGAGCGCCAGTGCGCACAGATAGAGGGCAAGGCTCTCGGTGGAAGTGACGGTGACGCCGTTGTTTCCCTCCGCGTCGCCCGAGGCGTAGTAGACGCACAGGCAGGCGATGAGCGCGATGACGGCGGCGGCTGCAACGCTGCCCGCGATGATGGCGGCAAGGCGGAGCGCCTTTTTGGAATAGAGCGAGGCGACGTACACGGCGGCGACGCCCAAAATGACGGCGGCGACGCTTGCGACGGCGGGCCAGAGCACGATGTCAAAGACGTACCCGTTCTCCTGCATATCCAAAAATTCCAGCGAGAGCATGGTCACGATGACGGTCACGGCAAAGCCGACCGCCAGCGTGAGGGCGGTATGTGTGTAACCATTCAGCGACGCGGGCTTTTTGTAGCGCACAAACACGCCCACGGCGAGCAGGATGACGACGAGGGCGATCGCCGCATACAAAAAGACGAACATCAGGTTGTCTTTTGCAAAGGACGTCCACACATCGGGGTAGTCGTAGTGCGGGATCGCGTTCTCGCCTTCGCCGGTCTCGAAGTAGTCCTGATAGGAGACCAAAAGGGAATTGAGAAACATAAAACCTCCTGTCTATCCGCCCGAAGCGTAAAAAAACGCCCGCAAAAATGCGGGCGAAAAATTACCTAACTTCTCCTGTTCTTTCGTGCAAGGATTACCTTGTCCGATTCAAACGGTATGATCTCAGCCTTTTACGGCACCCGCGACGGATATTCAAATTTTGTACTTTCATTATACCGTTCTTTTTTCGGAAAGTCAATTGAATTTTCAAGAAAAATGTTGTATAATGGAAAAAAGGAGATCGGTATGGATAAGTTTTACGCATATCTCGACAGAATGAAGTTCATCCGCCGCTGGCAGCTCATGCGCTCCACGCGGGACGAGAACATCATGGAACATTCCCACCAGGTCGCGGTCCTGACGCACGCGCTCGCCGCCATCGAGAACGAGGTGTACGGCGGGCACGTCAACGTGGAGCGCGCCGTGCTGTACGCGCTCTATCACGAGGTGAGCGAGGTGATGACGGGCGATATGCCCACCCCCGTCAAGTACCTGAACGGGCAGCTCCACGGCGAATACGCCAAGGTGGAACGGCTCGCCGTCGACAAGATCGCCGCCACCCTCCCCGAAGAACTGCAGCCCGCGCTCTATCCCTACCTGCAGGCGGACAAGTCCTCGGAGGAGTACGTCTTTGTGAAGGCGGCGGATAAACTTTCGGCGTATCTCAAATGTCTCGAGGAACTGCGCTCGGGGAACAGCGAATTCGTGCAGGCGGAAAAGACCATCAAGTCCGCCCTCATGGAAAAAAATCTGCGCGCCGTCAATTACTTTTTCGAGCACTTCATCCCCGCGTTCTATCTGACGCTGGACGAGATGTGACGGAGCGCGTTTTGACGGAACGCGCATCTGACGGAGCGCGCATCTGACGGAACGCGCATCTGACGGAGCGCGTCGTCTGAACAAAAAATATCGGGACGGGAGGCAAAAAAATGGACGTTTTTACCGCAATGAAGGAGCGTTTTTCGGTGCGCAAATTTGAAGAGAGGCGCGTCCCGCGCGAGGAGATCGGGCGCGTGCTGCAGGCGGCGCTGCTCGCGCCCACGGCGAAAAATCTGCAGCCGCAGCGCATCCTCGTGCTCGACGAGGCACCCTCGCTCGAAAAGCTGGACAGGTGCACCAAGTGCCGGTTCGGCGCGCCCGCGGCGCTTCTGGTGTGCTATGATAAGGACGCCTGCTGGAAGCGCGACCGCTTTGACGGAAAGCCGAGCGGCGAGGTGGACGCCGCCATCGTCACCACGCAGATGATGCTCGCGGCGCAGGCGCTGGGATTGGGCACGACGTGGGTCATGCACTTCGACCCCGCCGCCGTCCGCCGTGAATTTTGCCTGCCTGCGGCGCTCGAGCCCGTGGCGCTCCTCATCATGGGGTATCCCGCGCCCGACGCGCAGCCTTCGCCCATGCACGCGCAGTGCGCGCCCGAAGAACAGCTCATCTTTTATAACCGCTTCTGATAGGGCCGCATCCGTTCGCCGTCCGCGCGGCGCGCGGCGTGGGAGTATCATGCAATAGGGGGCACACCATGAAGAGAAGATACGGCGCTTTGTTGTTTCTGATGGTCCTTCTGCTCGGTGCGGGCGTCTTTTCCGCCTGCGGAAAAAATGCTCCGTGCCGCCACAGGGAGCTCGAGCATTACGACAGCGTTACCGCCACCTGTGAACATGGCGGCAATGTGGAATACTGGAAGTGCACGCAGTGCGGGCAATGTTTTTCGGACGCCGCCGCAAAGAACGTTCTTCCGAGCGTCAGCACGCCAGAGGCGCATGAGTGGGGCGCGTGGGTGAACGTGCACCCGCTCACCTGCACTACGGACAACCTCGATTACCATACGTGCACTCTCTGCGGAAAGCGGGAGGAGCGCGTAAAGATCGCCACGGGGCACACCTTCGGCGATTGGCAGACGGTGAAAACGGCGACCTGCACGGAGAGCGGCGAGCAGGTGCGGGTATGCACCGCGTGCGGAAAGCAGGAGCAGGCGGTATCGCCCGCCCTCGGGCACCTCTTTGGTGATTGGCAGACGGTGAAAACTGCGACCTGCACGGAGAGCGGGCTGGAAACGCAAACGTGCACCGTGTGCGGCGAGGAAGCGCAAAGACGGATTTTTCCCACGGGGCATAAGGGAACGTGGCAGGTGCTTTCGGAGCCCACCTGCGCGGCAGAGGGCGTCGTGGTCTGTTCCTGCACGGTGTGCGGGGAGACGATCGAAGACGCCATGCTCTCCCGCCTTCCCCATTCGTGTGCCGCCTGGGAGACGCGGCGGGAGGCGACCTGTACGCGGGAGGGCGAACAGGTGCGGGTGTGCACCGTCTGCGGGGAGATCGTAGAGCGGAGATCTGTTCCCGCCACAGGGCACGAATGGAATGCGGCGCGGGACGCCGAGTGCCTTCTCTGCGGGGAGCACCTCGGATATACCGCAGGACTGATTTTCAACGAGATATTTGTCGGAAAATACTACGTTACGGACTATACGGGGGAGGGGACGGATGTCCTCATTCCCGCCAAAAAGGACGGGCTGCCTGTTACCAATATCTATATGCGCGCATTGAAAGGGGCAAAGATCGACCGCGTGTCCTTTGCCGAGGGCAGCCCGCTTTGTTCGATCGGAGACGATGCCTTTTCGGGCAGCACGCTCAAGGAGATCGCCCTGCCCGAGGGGCTCGAATGGATCGGGGACGGTGCGTTCGCGGACTGCACGGCGCTTCAGCAGATCTCCCTGCCCGAGGGGCTCGGATCGATAAGAGGAGACACGTTTGCGGGCTGTACGGCGCTTCGGAAGATCTCCCTGCCCGAGGGGCTTACTGCAATATGGGACGGCGCGTTCGCAGGCTGCACGGCGCTGCAGCAGATCTCCCTGCCCGAGGGGCTCATTGCGATCGGAGGCGGCGCGTTCGAGGGCTGCACGTCACTTCAGAGCGTCATGCTGCCCGCCTCGTTTCAGACGGTCGGAGAAAGGGTGTTTGCAAAGAGCGGCGTCCGCCGCGTGGAATTTGCGATGAATAGCGCGCTCTCTTCTCTTACGTCCGCGTTCTTCTTCGGAAGTGCGCTCGAAGAGATCGTCATTCCCGCGCGCATCACTTTCATCGATGCGGACGCGTTCGGCGAATGCAGCGCTCTGCGCCGCGTCGTGTTCATAAACGCGGAGGGGTGGAGCAGCGGTCCCGCCCGCTGGACGCATCCCGACATTTCGGAGCGGCAGGCGATCTCTTCCGAGGTGTTTTTAGACCCCGTGCGCGCGGCGGCTGCGCTTACACAGACGTACGTTTCGCAATACCTCATCCGCGAGGACGGGCATACGTTCGGCGCGTGGAACGTAAGCGTGCCCGCCGACTGCCTGCACGAGGGGCACCGAAGCAGGACCTGCGTCGTCTGCGGCGGGCGGGAGGAGGAGGTCATCCCCAAGGCGCACGTCTTCGGCGAATGGCAGACGGTGAGGGCTGCGACCTGCACGCAGGACGGCGAGCAGGAGCGGGCGTGTACCGTGTGCGGGGAGAAGGAGACTTCCGACATCCCTGCGCGCCATTCGTGGAATGCGGAGGCGTACAGCAAGTGTACGGTGTGCGGTGAGGAACTCGGCTATACGGCGGGGCTGGAATTTCGCTTGAGCGGAGACGAATATTCCGTATTTCGATATTCGGGCAACAGCCCCGACGTCATCGTTCCCGCTTTTTACGAGGGGCTTCCCGTCGTCGGGGTGAGCGATTTTGCGTTTTGGGATAAGACTGCAGCCATGTTGGTCCGTTCCGTTCGCCTGCCCGAGGGGATCAAGAAGATCGGAGAGAGAGCCTTTACGGGCTGTTTGATGCTTGAGAGCGTCTCGCTTCCCGCATCCCTGGAAAGCATCGGTTACGGCGCCTTTTTCGGCTGCAAAGCCTTGAAGTCCGTCACGTTCGCCGCGCCGGATGGGTGGAGGGTCAGCGACGGGCATTCCTTCACGGCAGAGGAGCTCGCCGTGCCCGAGCGGGCGGCGGCGTACCTTGTGGACATCTGGGAGGGGTACTTCTGGCATCGCAAGCCATAAAAAATGTCGTCCGCGCGGCGCGCAGACGGCATTCGGGCTACCCATGTACGAGGTCGACGGCGCAGGGACTACCCGTGTACGAGGTCGATGGCGTGCGGCGACGCCGTGCACAGGGCGAGAATAAAGTGCTCCGCCTCATAAAAGGCGATATGAACGGGCAGGGGGGCGCCGTCCTTGGTGAGCTGCCCGCCCTCAAAGCGCAGGCGGGGGAGAAGGCGCGCGAGCGTTCCGCCGCAGTACTTGATATATGCCTCCTTCGCCGTCCACAGGCGGAAAAAATCCTCCTTCTGTTCGGCGGGGGTGAGGCGGGAGAGAAGGGCGGCAGGCAGGGGACGGGCGCGCCATTCGGCGTCCAGCCCCACCTCCTCGCCGCCGACGGCGAGAAAGGTGCGCCCGTGCGTATGCGCGAGGCTGAAAAAGGGGGGCGCGCCGCAAAGGCGCGGTTTTCCGCAGACGCCTCGTTCAAAACGGGGCGCGGCGACGCCGCACCGTTCGCGCAAAATGCGCTCCGCAAAGGCGCGGCTCTCGATGGGCTCATCGGTGAAAAAGACGTTCATGCACATAGTATATCACAGCGGGAGGAATTTTGCAATGACAAGGGCAGAACAGGCAAGGGAGAATTTTTTGCACGGGCTCAACTGTTCGCAGGCGGTCGCCATGGCGTTTGCCGACGTCCTCGGCGTGCCGGAGGAGACGCTTTTATCGGCGCTTCTGCCGCTCGGGGGCGGCATGGGCAGGCTGCGCGAGACGTGCGGCACGGTGTCGGGCGCGGCGGTCACGCTGGGGCTGCTGTTTGCGGGCATGGGCAAGGCGGAGATGTACGCCCTCGTGCAGGAGCTGGCGCGCAGGTTCACGGCAAAGAACGGCGCCATCAACTGCGGAAAACTGCTGACGGGCGCGGGGCTTTTGGTGGATACGACGCCCAATCCCGAAAAGCGCACGCCCGAATACTACGAAAAGCGCCCCTGTCCCGAGCTTGTTTACGACGCGGCGCAGATCGTCGAGGACTTGTGCCGCGAGCGCGGAAGGTTGTAACGGGTTTTGAGCGATAAAAGCGTGCGGCGCGCCTTCCCTTGGGGAAGGCGCGCCGCGTCTGCTGCTATCAACATATTATATCTTATTTTGTGAGCCCGATCCCGATCTTCGTGCACGGGGCGTCGCCCGAGAGCACGGCGGAGAGGGTGTATTTTGCGTTTGCGATGTACACGGTCGTTCCCTGCGCGGCGGCGTCCTTGACGTATTCGAGCTTCGCCCGCGCCCCGTTCGCGCCCGCACGGGAGGCGCCCACGCAGCACTTTTTGTATTCCTCGATGGCGTTCACAAGCTCGTAGGCGTCCTTGCCCGAGATGCGCTTGACGAGCGTCGCGCGGTCGTCGGGGTCGAAGTAGATGCCGTCCACGCTCGTAAAGATGACAAGGTTTTTGGCGTGAACGAGGCAGGCGATGCGCGACGCCGTTTCGTCGTTGTCCACGCACTCAAATACCCGCCTGTGCCCGTCGGAGAGGGCGAGGATCTCCATGCGCCTGTTCTCCTCCGAAGAGACGGCGTCGTTATAGTTGACGATGGGGATGGCGCTCTGCTCGCGGCAGCGCAGCAGCAAGCCCTTCAGGTGCTCGCTCTTTTGCTCGTCGTTGAAGTGGTGGTGTTCGACGAGCACCTGCCGCACGGAGTAGGCGGGGTCGATGAACTGGCGGTATGTCTGCATGAGGATGGCTTGCCCCTGCGCGGCGTAGTCCGTCTTGGCGTGTTCGCCCGTGAGCTCCTTTCCCGTGCGCTGCAGAAAGTCGAGGCGCCCGATCTCCGTCGCCCCGCTCGAGACCCAGATATACCCCGGGCGCAGCTCGCGTGAGATGCGCGCCACGCGCGTGTAGTCGATGATGCCGTCCTCGCGGTCGATGAGCGCCATCGAACCGATCTTGCCCACCAATTCATAGTCGAAAGTCATGGTTTTTTCCTCGTTCCGAAAGTATTGTAACATGAAACGGCGGAAAATGCAAATACTTTTATCATGCGAATGCGCCGTGTACGGCTTGTGCCGCTCTTCTTTGTCTGCTGCTTATGTTCTCTTTGCTGTCTGACGCTCCCCGCCTGCGATGGAAGCGTGTATGAGATGAGCTCTCTTACCGAGCTTTCCCGCCCCTATGCGGGGGAGTACGCCTGCCGCTCTCTCACCCTCGGGCGGCGGGACTGCCTTGCGGATTTTGCCTTTGTCCGCCTTACGCTCGGCGCGGACGGGCGGGCGGTGCTCGCCTGGAAAAAGACGTCGGGCGGGGAGGGGGCGTATTCCCTCGGCTATCGGGTGGACGAGGAGGCGGGGGAGATCACCTTTTTCCCCGACGCGCGCGGCGCCTGCCCGCGCACCTTCCCCATGGAAGGGGGCGTTCTCACGGTGCGGCTGCGCCTCGCGGGGTGCGACCTTGTCGCCGTGTTCGCAAGATAGCGGGGTCACGGGGAATAGGGATGATAGGCGGATGGCGATTTTTGTTGTTACATTTTCGGCGCGGGGGGATGTGTTGCGTGATCTGCATCCTTTCGCCATTGCAAAGCAAAAAAGCTGCAAGGGGCGCAACGCCGTCCGCAGCTTTGCAGCGATAGACCGACAAAAAGAAGGGCGCACGGCGGTGCGCCCTTTCCGATATATTTACATGAGTTCGATGCCTTCTTCGTGGCAGTATTCGATGGTCTTGTCGTCCCACACGGAGACCTGCACTTCGCCGATGTGCAGTTTGTTGAGGAGCAGCATACACAGGCGGGACTGTCCGATGCCGCCGCCCATCGTGAGGGGGAGTTTGCTCTCGGCGAGCGCGCGGTGGAAGGGCAGGCGCAGCCGCTCGAGGCAGTTCTCCTGTTCGAGCTGTTCGATGAGGGAGACCTCGTCCACGCGGATGCCCATGGAGGAGAGTTCCAGCGCGCACCCCAGCGGGGGATACCACACCACGATGTCGCCGTTTAATTTCCAATCGTCATAGTCGGGGGAGCGCCCGTCGTGCTTGAAGCCCGAGCGCAGCTTTCCGCCGATCTGCATGACGAACGCCGCGCCGTGCTGTTGGGTGAACACGCATTCGCGCTCTTTGGGGGAGAGGACGGGGTAGGCGTCCTCCAATTCCTGCGACGTGACGAACGTGATCTCCTCGGGAAGATAGTTTTCGAGGGCGGGATATTTCGCCTTGACGCGCTCTGCAATGGCGCGCATGGCGGCGTAGATGCGCCGCACCGTCTGTTCGAGATAGGCGCGCGTCCTGTCCTCGCGCAGGATGACTTCCTCCCAATCCCACTGGTCGACATAGACGGAGTGCAGCGCGTCGGGCTGCTCGTCGCGGCGGACGGCGTTCATATCGCAGTACAGCCCGCTGTGCGGCTCAAAGCCGTATTTTGCAAGGGCGAACCGCTTCCATTTGGCGAGCGACTGCACGACTTCCGCGCGCGGGCGGATATATTTCATGTCGAAGGAGACGGGGCGCTCCACGCCGTTTAAGTTGTCGTTGAGCCCGCTGCCCTCGGGAACGAAGAGGGGGGCGCTGATGCGCGTCAGGTGCAGGGCGTCCGCCAGCAGGACTTCAAAGCCGTCTTTAATTTCCTTGATGGCGCGTTCCGTTTCGATGAGTCCGAGTTTGGTGCGGTACATGGGGCGGTCTCCTTGGGATTATTTTTGTTATTATATCACACGGGCGGAAAAAATGCAACGAAGTGACGCAATAAAATAAATTTTTTCCGAAACATTGAACGAATGTTTGCATTCTTGCGGCGGATGTGATATAATTTTTGATATGGACGGGCTTGCCGTGCTCACCGCCGACCAGAAGGAGGCGGCTGCGCTCATCGAGGAGTGGTTTTTACATCTGAATACGCAGATCTTTGTGCTGTGCGGCTACGCGGGGACGGGCAAGACCTTCCTCGTGGACTATGTGGTGCGCAGCCTCGGGCTCGTTCCCGGGGAGAGCGCCGTCTTTGTCGCGCCCACGGGCAAGGCTGCTTCCGTGCTCATCCGCCAGGGGGTGCCTGCGGGGACCGTCCACAGCCTCATCTACACGCGTGAAGAGGACATCGAGGTGGACGAAAACGGCGAGGTCGTCTCCGAGCGCTTTCTGCGCTTTGTCAGAAAGGACAAGATCGACTCCTCCATCCGCCTCATCGTGCTGGACGAGACGAGCATGGTCTCCGACGACGTGCTGCGCGATCTTCTCTCCTTCGGCGTCAAGTGCCTTTGCTGCGGCGACCCCGCCCAGCTCCCGCCCGTCAAGGGCAGCAATTCCCTTCTGACGATGCCCGTTGTCACTTTAAAGGAGATCGTGCGGCAGGAGAAATACAATCCCATCGTGCGGCTTGCGGAGACGGTGCGCCGCGGCGGGCAGCTGCAGTACGGCAGGGACGGGTGCGTTGCGGTGCTCCCGCGCCGCTCGCTCACGCGCGAGGCGCGCGCCGCGCTCTTTCTCGAGGCGGATCAGATCGTCGTGGGCACCAACCGCACGCGCAACGCCGTCAACCGCGAGGTGCGCACGCTTTGCGGCATCCCGGAAGAGGCGCTCCTTCCATGCGACGGCGAAAAGCTCGTGTGCACGCTCAACGATTGGAGCAAGACGCTGGACGAAAAGGGGGAGTTCCACCTCGTCAACGGCATCATCGGCACCGCGCACAACGTGCGGGAGCAGGAGGACGGGCTGGGACTGCTCGACTTCACGCCCGATTTTCTGCCCGATACCCTCGAAGATCTCCCCTTCGACGCGGGCGTCTTTCTCACGGGGCGGTATTTCTACGGCTACGGCGACAAGGCGTATCTGTTGTCCAACGGCATCGTCGTGCATGAGGACAGTCCCGCGCTGCGCCGCTTCAAGGTGCGGCGGGAGGACGCTATCTGCCGCTTTGAATTTGCCTACGCCGTCACCTGCCACAAGGCGCAGGGGTCGGAGTACGACAACGTGGTCGTGCTCGACGAATCGGCGTACTTTGAGGACGGGCGGGAGTGGCTGTACACCGCCGTCACGCGCGCCAAAAAACAGCTCACCATCATCAGGTAACGTATGCTCTATTTATCGGAATTTTCCTTCCCGTCGTACGACGAGGAGTACGCCTACCGTCTGGAAGAGATCAAGCGGACGTGCTATAACACGATGTATCCGTTCTTTGTGCTCTCGGCGCGCCGCTTCGGGCGCGTCCGCTTTGCGCCCGTCACCGTGTTTTACGGTGGCAACGGCAGCGGCAAGACGACGGCGCTCAACGTCATCGCCGAAAAGGCGGGGCTTGCCCGCGGGGCGCTCTACAACCGTTCCGACCATTTTGAGGCGTATTTGAGGCTCTGTTCCTGCAAGTGGGCGGCGCCCCTGCCTGCGGGCAGCGCCGTCATCACGAGCGACGATGTGTTCGACTTCATGCTCGACCTGCGTGCGGTGAACGGCGCGATCGACGAGCGGCGGGAGCAGCTTTTCAAGGAGTATCTGCAAAACAAGTACGCCTCCTTTCGCATGAGCTCGCTCGGGGACTACGAAAAACTCAAAGAGGTGACGCGCGCCCGCAGCAGAACGCAGTCGCGCTATGTGCGGGAGCGGCTCGCGCCCAACGTGCGCGAGCATTCCAACGGCGAGAGCGCCTTCTCCTTCTTCACGCAGAAGATCGGGGAGAATGCGCTCTATCTCCTCGACGAGCCCGAGAACAGCCTCTCGCCCGAGCGGCAGGCGGAGCTTGCACGCTTTCTGGAGGACGCCGTGCGGTTCTTTGGCTGTCAGTTTATCATCGCCACCCATTCGCCCTTTCTGCTCGCCCTGCGCGGGGCGAAAATTTACGATCTCGATGCCGACCCCGTCTGCACGAAAAAGTGGACGCAACTTGCGGGCGTGCGCGCCTGGCGCGACTTTTTCCGCGCGCATGAAGGGGAGTTCGGCGAGGAGGATGAATGACGTTTCCCTATCGCAAGATCCTCATCCTCGGCAACGGCGGGGCGGGGAAATCCACCTTCGCCGCGGACATGGGTAGGGCGTTTTCTCTCCCCGTCGTCCATCTCGACAGGCTCTGGTGGCTCCCGGGGTGGGTGAACAGGACGCAGGAGGAATTCGACGCGCTGCTTTTCCGCGAGCTTGCAAAGCCCGCGTGGGTGATGGACGGCAACTATCACCGCACGCTCTCCCTGCGCCTTGCGGCGGCGGAT
This sequence comes from uncultured Clostridia bacterium, assembly GCA_944362555.1. Lineage (GTDB taxonomy): Bacteria > Bacillota > Clostridia > Christensenellales > Borkfalkiaceae > Gallimonas. Next base: position 37,731 of record CALVTL010000011.1, on the reverse strand, counting down.
GCCGCCGTCTTTTTGGACATCCCCGCCGCGGAGTGCCTGCGTTCCGCCCGCCTGCGCGCCGAGCAGTATGCGGGCAGGACGCGCCCCGACATGGCGGACGGCTGCCCCGAGCGCGTGGACGCGGAGTTCGAGGCGTTCATCCTCGGCTACGAGCGCACCGTCCGCCCCGCCATGCTTGCGCAGCTCCGGGAGAGCCAAAAGCCCTGCTTTGTCTTTTCTTCGCGCAGGGACGCCGGTGATTGGCTGCAAAGTTTTCAGGGGAACAAAAGCACTTTCTCTTGACATTTTTCCGCGCGCGGGATATAATCAACAGGTGAAATCAACCGATAAGGAAAAAGCTATGTACAGAACGCACAACTGCAACGAACTTCGGGAAGGGGACGCCGGCAAACAGGTAAAGATCTGCGGCTGGCTGGATTCCAAGCGCGACAAGGGCGGGCTGCTGTTCGCCGTCATCCGCGACTTTTACGGCACGACGCAGGTCGTCGCCTCCGAGGAGCCCTTCCTCTCGCAGCTCCGCGACATTCCCACCGAGTCCACCGTGGCGGTGGAGGGCACCGTCGTGCTCCGTTCCTCGCCCAACGACAAGCTCCCCACGGGGAAGATCGAGATCGTCCCCCAAAAGGTGGAGATCCTGGGCAGGCGCTCCACGCAGGCGCTGCCCTTCGAGGTGTCCCGCTCCACCGAGGCGGGGGAGGACGTGCGCCTCAAATACCGCTTCCTCGATCTGAGGAACCCCGCCGTCAAGGAGAAGATCGTGCTGCGCGCCGCCATCATCTCCGAGCTCCGCCGCCTCATGACGGAGGAGGGCTTTCTGGAGATCTCCACGCCCATTTTAACGAGCTCCTCGCCCGAGGGCGCGCGCGACTACATCGTTCCCAGCCGCCTCTATCCCGGGGAGTTCTATGCGCTCCCGCAGGCGCCCCAGCAGTACAAGCAGCTTCTGATGTGCTCGGGGTTTGACAAGTACTTCCAGATCGCGCCCTGCTTCCGCGACGAGGACGCCCGCGCCGACCGCTCTCCGGGCGAATTCTATCAGCTCGACATCGAGATGGCGTTCGCCACGCAGGAGGACGTGTTCGCCGTTTTGGAGCGCGTGCTCCCGCCCGTCTTTCATAAGTTCTCGGGCTGGGAGGCGGACAAGCCGCCCTTCAAGCGCATCCCGTACCGCGAGGCGCTCGAGACGTACGGAACGGACAAGCCGGACCTGCGCAACCCGCTCGTCATTCGCGACGTCACACAGCTTTTCGAAGGCTGCGGCTTCGACATGGTACAGGGCAAGCGCGTCAAAGCGATCGCCGTAAACGGCGTCAACTTCCCCAGAAAGCAGGTGGATAAGCTCGCCGAAGAGTTCAAGATAAAGACGGAAGGGGGCGCCATGTTCTGGTTCAAGCTGGACGAGAACGGGCAGCCCGCGGGCGGCATCGCCAAGTTCGCCGCCCCCCGCGCGGAGGAGCTCAAAGAGGCGCTCTCCATCGGGGCGGGCAGCTTCGTCGCCGTCGTCGCGGAGGAGAAGCTCTCCCTCGTGCAGAAGCGCGCGGGCATCCTGCGCACCATGCTTGCGGCGGCGCTCGGCCTTTGCGAGAAGAATGTCTACCGCTTCTGCTGGATCGTCGACTTTCCCATGTACGAGATCGGGGAGGAGTCGGGCGAGCTCGAATTCTGCCACAATCCCTTCTCCATGCCGCAGGGCGGGATGAAGGCGCTCGAAGAGCAGGACCCCCTCGAGGTGCTCGCCTATCAGTACGACATCGTCTGCAACGGTGTGGAGCTCTCCTCGGGCGCCGTGCGCAATCACGACCCCGAGATCATGGTCAAGGCATTCTCCCTCGTGGGGCTGGGGAAGGAGGACGTCGTCAAAAAGTTCCCCGCGCTCTATCACGCGTTCGAGTACGGCGCGCCGCCGCACGCGGGCGTCGCACCCGGCGTGGACAGGATGGTGATGCTCATTTCGGACACCGTGAACATCCGCGAGGTCATCGCCTTCCCGATGAACGCCAAGGCGCGCGATCTTCTGATGAACGCGCCTTCGCCCGTCGAACAAAAGCAGCTCGACGACGTGCATATCGCCGTCGTAAAGCCCGAAAAGAAGTAAGTTTGCCGCGCGGCTTTTGGGTAAGCCGCGCGGTATACTGTAAGGGAAGGATACGAACCCGATCAAAAGCGCCCATTTTGCGGTGATACATTGTTGAAAGGCTTGCCCGTGCCACACGGCACGCGCTGCGCCTTTTTCTCGGCGGCGCCGATGGAAAGCGCCGCCTCGGACACGGTTTTTGCGCTGATAAAGCAAAAACCTCAGTTCGGGGCGCGCGCACGGCACACTGTGCCGATGCGCATAACGCGTCCCTCACCGCGTCTGACCGCAAAATAAACTGCTTTTGATTGCTTTGCACCTTTTGCGGCAAGATTTTGGGATGAATTGCCGCGAAGAGGATGCGGCAATACCCAAGTATTGCAAAGACGATGAACGGCAAGGCGCGCAAAAGATGCCGCAAAAGGCTGGTTCGTATTTTTCCCTTACAGTATCGTATCTTCTTATAGCCCGTATCGGAAAGTTGAATGGGGAAAGGCGCGCAAAGGGGCGGGCAAACGTTTGACTTGACGCGCAAAAAAAATTATAATGTTGGGTGAAAGAAGCCAAGGAGAGAACGTATGAAGGTCACAGAGCTGTTCGGCAGCAACGTGTTCACCGACGAGGTGATGAAAAATTCGCTGCCCAGAGAGGTCTACAAATCGCTGCGCAAGACGATCGACGAGGGACAGCCCCTCGATTCGTCTATCGCCGCCACCGTCGCCAACGCCATGAAGGACTGGGCGGTCTCCAAGGGGGCGACGCACTACACGCACTGGTTCCAGCCGCTCACCAATCTCACCGCCTCCAAGCACGATTCCTTCATCGAGCCGTCGGGCGACAAGGTCATCATGCAGCTCACGGGCAGAAACCTCATCGTGGGCGAGCCGGACGCCTCCAGCTTCCCCTCGGGCGGCACGCGCATGACGAGCGCGGCGCGCGGGTATACGACGTGGGATCCTACCTCGCCCGCCTTCGTCAAGGAGGGGACGCTCTATATCCCCACGGTGTTCGTCTCCTATACGGGGGAGACGCTCGACAAAAAGGCGCCGCTCTTAAAGTCGATGACCGCCATCGACGCGCAGGCAAAGCGGCTTTTGAAGCTGTTCGGCATCACCTGCCGCAAGGTCGCCACCACGGTGGGCCCCGAGCAGGAGTACTTCCTCGTCGACGAGGACGTGTATAACCGCAGAAAGGACCTCATTTTAACGGGACGTACGCTGTTCGGCGCGCTCCCTTCGCGCGGGCAGGAGCTCGAAGATCACTACTTCGGCGCGTTGAAGCCCCGCATTTCCGACTTCATGCGCGACCTCGACGAGACGCTCTGGTCGTACGGCATCTTCGCCAAGACCAAGCACAACGAAGTCGCGCCCGCGCAGCACGAACTTGCGCCCGTCTTTACGACGACCAACGTCGCCGTGGACGACAATCAGCTCACGATGGAACTCATGAAGAAGGTGGCGCAGAAGCACCACATGGCGTGCCTTCTGCACGAAAAGCCCTTCGAGGGGGTGAATGGCTCGGGCAAGCACAACAACTGGTCGCTCTCCACCGACACGGGGCTCAACCTGCTCGAACCGGGCGAGAATCCCGAAAAGAACACCCTTTTCATGCTCGTGCTCGCCTGCGTCATCGCCGCGGTGGACAACTATCAGGGCATCCTGCGCGCCTGCGTCGCCTCGGCGGGGAACGACCACCGTCTGGGCGCCAACGAGGCGCCTCCCGCCATCATCTCGGTGTATCTGGGCGACCAGCTCGGCGCGCTCGTGGACAGCATCGTTCTGGGGCGCGAGTATGTGCCCAAAAAGGCGATCCCCGGTTCCATCGGCGTGCCCGAATCGCCCATCTTCCCCATCGATACGACGGACAGGAACCGCACGTCGCCCTTCGCGTTCACGGGCAACAAGTTCGAGTTCCGTATGCTCGGTTCGCAGGCGTCCGTCGCCGACCCCAACATCGTCCTCAACACCATCGTCGCGCAGGCGTTCTCGGAGGCGGTGGACGTTCTGACGGGGGCGGAGGACTTTGAGGCTGCCTGCCGCAAGTACACCAAAAAGCTCCTGAAGGAGCACTACCGCATCATCTTCAACTACAACGGCTACGGCCCCGATTGGGAGCCGGAGGCGGAGCGCAGGGGCCTGCTCAACAACAAGACGACCGCCGACGCCGTGCCCGAATATTTCAAGCGCGAGAACATCGACGTGTTCGTAAAACAGGGCGTGTATACCGAAAAGGAGTGCATCGCCCGCGCCAACATCTCGCTGGAAAACTACATCAAGACCATCAACATCGAGGCGCTCACCATGCTGGAGATGGGCAAGCAGGACATCTATCCCGCCGTGAACGGCTACATCGCGGAGCTGTGCTCGGTCATCGCCGCCAAGCGCGCCGTCTCCGAAAAGATGGCGTGCGGCGAGGACAAGGCGCTCGCCGAAAAACTCTCCACGATGAACGAGGCGTTCTTCGCCGCAATGAAGAAGCTCGAGAAGGACCTCTCGGAGATGCCTTCGGGCGAGGGTCCCGCGTCGCAGAAGATGGCGCACGTCATCGTGCCCGACATGGACGCCGTGCGCGCCCTTGCCGACAGTATGGAGAAGCTCACCTCCTCCGATTACTGGCCCTATCCCACCTATACCGATCTTTTGTACAGCATCCGTTAAACGATCGTTTCCGCGCCCCCCAAGGGGGCGCTTTTTCTTGCAAAAATGCGGAAATCGCGTGAAAAGTGCGCGCGGAATTATGTTTTTCTTGACAAATCGCGCAAAGTGTTGTATGCTCTTTGTAAGGAGTTTTTATGAAGGTCAACGTCAAAAAATTATGCGACGGGGCAAAGCTGCCCGCCTACGGCACGCCCTATGCGGCGGGTGCCGATCTGTATGCCTGCGAGGGGGCGGAGATCCCCGCGGGGCAGACGGTGTTCCTGCACACGGGCATCGCCGTCGAGCTGCCCGCCGGCACGGTGGGGCTGGTGTACGCACGCAGCGGGCTCGCCTGCAAACAGGGGCTCGCGCCCGCCAACAAAGTGGGCGTCATCGACTGCGACTACCGCGGCGAGGTGATGGTCGCCCTGCACAATCACGGTGAAAAGGCGCGCCGCGTGGAGGCGGGCGAGCGCATTGCGCAGCTCGTCATCGCGCCGTACTACACCGCGTCCTTTTGCGAGGCGGAGGAGCTCTCCGCCACCGTGCGCGGGGAGGGGGGCTTCGGCTCCACGGGGAAGAACTGATGCGGATGCGCAGAAAGCGCAACCTCGAGGCGCGCGTCGAGGCGTGCGCTCCCGTGCTGGTTGCAAGGGGCAAGCCCTGTAAAAATTTAAAAGTCGCGGCGGAGAGCTACCGCGCGCTGCTCGATTATCCCGCACTGTTCGGAAGAAGTGCGCCCGTCGAGCTGGAAGTGGGGTGCGGAAACGGCGCGTTCATTGCGGAGCTCGCCAAAAGGGAGCGCGGGTGCGACTTTTTGGCGGTGGAGGTTTGTACGAACGTCGTGCTCACCGCCATGGAGCGCGTGATGGAGGAGGGGATCTCCAACGTCCGCTTTCTGAATATCGCCGCCGAGATCCTGCCCTGCTTTATTCCCGAGGGGAGCGTCCGCCGCATCTATCTCAATTTCTCCACGCCCCTTCCGGAGGCGGGCAGGGAGCGCCAGCGGCTGACAAGCGACCGTTTTCTCGGGATCTATAAAAAGCTGCTCATGCCGGGCGGGGAGATCGTGCAAAAGACGGACAGCGCCGACTTTTTCGACTATTCTCTGCGCAAATTCCGCGAGAACGGGTTCTGCGTGAAGGACGTCACGCGCGATCTGCACAACAGCGAGTACGCAAAAGACAACATCGTCACGGAGTACGAGGCGAATTTTTCCGCCAAGGGCGTGCCCATCTGCCGCGCCGTCGCCGTGCTGCAATAAGGAGCGCCCGAAGGCGCGCCGCAAAAGCTGCAAAAAAGGAGCAACGTATGGACGCATTTACTTATTTTATGCCGACCAAAGTGGTGTTCGGGCGGGACTGCGTGAGGGCGCAGGGCGCGCTCCTCAAAGAGCTGGGCGCGCACGCGCTCATCGTCACGGGAAGGAGCTCGCAGCGCAACGGAGCGCTTTTCGACGTGCTGTCGGCACTCTCCGCGAACGGGCAGGCGGCGACCGTCTTTGACCGCGTGTCGCCCAATCCCACCGTCGCTTGCGTGCGGGAGGGGGTGGCGCTTCTCAATGCGGCGGGGGCGGACTTTCTGGTCGCCATCGGCGGCGGCTCGCCCATGGACGCCGCCAAAGCCATTGCGACGCTCGCCGTGCAGCCGCGTTCGGATGAGGAGATCTTCACGGGCGGGTACGCGGACAGCGCGCTCCCCATGGCGCACGTTCCCACCACGGCGGGCACGGGCAGCGAGGTGACGCCCTACTCCATCCTCACCAACGACAGAAAACAGACCAAGACGAGCATTTCCTCGCCCGCCATGTTCCCGCGCCTTGCCTTTCTCGACGGCAAGTACATGAGGGAGCTGCCCACCATGTCCGCGGTCAACACCGCGCTGGACGCGTTCTCGCACGCCGCGGAGGGGATGCTCTCCCGCAATGCGACGCCCATGTCCGATATGCTCGCAAGGGAGAGCCTGCGCATTTTGTACCCGCTCCTTGCAAGGACGGCGGGGGAGCTAACGCTTGAAGAGCGGGACGGGCTCTTGTACGCCTCCATGCTCGCGGGCATGACCATCGCGCAGTCGGGCACGACCGCCGTGCACGGCATGGGGTATCCGCTCACCTACTTTTATCATATCGACCACGGCAGGGCGAACGGGCTCCTGCTGGGGGAGACGCTGCGGCTGTGCGCCCGAAAGAAGGTGCCCGCATTAAATAACATCTTGTCCGCCTGCGGCGACACGCTCGAGGGCGTCTGCGCGACGATGGACAAGCTGCTCGGCAGGCGCGAGGACATCCCCGCCGCGCGGCTCGAAGAATTTGCGGCGGGCGTGAGCGAAAAGCACGTCAAAAAATCCGCCTATGAGCCGACCCGCGAGGAAGTGCGCGCCATCTATTTCGGCTCCTTCCCCGATGCAAAATAATGGCTGTGAGCGCCGCGGCGCGCGGCGCACGGAGAGATATTATGTGGCATGAAATTTTGTTCCGCGTATTGAGCATCGTCAACTATGCAGTGCTCATCGTCATCGCCATCCCGCTGCTGCTGCAGATCTTTTACGTCCTCTTCTCCTTCGTCAAGAAAAAGACGTACCCCGTGAGCGAGAAGAAGGGCAGGGTCGCCTACCTCATCCCCGCGCACAACGAGGAGGACGTCATCTTCACGACGGTGAAGGCGCTCTTGGAGGAGCAGGACTACCCGCGCGATAAGTTCGACGTGTTCGTGGTGGCGCACAACTGCACGGACAGGACGGCGGAACTTGCCTTGCAAGCGGGCGCAAAGGTGCTAATTCTTAACGATCCCGACCCCGCGCACCGCATGGCGCTCTATCCCATGAAGTACGGCGTCGACCACATCCTCGGCATCCGAGGGGAGGGGACGTATGACTTTATTCTGCGGCTTGACGCCGATAACCACGTCAACCGTGAGTTCACTTCCCTCATGAACGACGCCTTTCAGTCGGGCGTGGAGTTCGGGCGCTCCTACGAGGGGGCTCTGAACGGCGCGCAGAATTTTTACACCAAGGCGTGCGCCCTCTTTTACGCCTTCGATTCGCGCTTCGGCAGCCGCGTCAGGGAGCGCCTCGGCATTGCGGCGCACATCAACGGCTCGGGTTCCATGATGAGCGTGGAGCTGCTTCGCTCCTGCGGCGGGTACGACTGCAAGACCATCACCGAGGACGCGGAATTCAACTTCAACCGTATGCTCGAGGGCAAGAAGGGGCATTATGTAGAGGACGCGGTCGCCTATGAGGATATGCCCTCCTCCTTCAAGGTGACGCTCAGCCGCAACAAGCGCATCGGCTCGGGGAACATGGAGCTTCTCAAAGGGCAGCTTCTCAAAATGTTCGGCAAGTTCTTCACGACGGGGAATTTCTCGTACATGGAGATGTTCTTAACGTACATCTTCAACTTCCTCGCCATCCTCATCTCCGTGTGGGTGCCCCTCTACTATATCTACCATTTCACCTATACGGCGCTCATCGTCAACGGCGTCATCGCCGTATCGTGGATGCCCGTCGCGTACTACTCCTCCATGCTGTGGACGACGCTATGGTGCGCCGTCGGCATCGCGGGCGGGCTGTTCGTCCTGTTCGGCTACGGGCAGGCGGCGTTGCTCGCCATCCTCGACTACAAAAAACTCGGAGCAAAGCGGCGCAGGGAGCTCATCTCCGCCGTGCTGCTCTTTCCCGTCTTTCTTGTGCTGTATGCGGTGACGCTGTGCATCGGCGCCATGTCAAAATCTGCCGCATGGGGCAAGACGGAGCGCAACAGCCCGCCGCCGCAGGCGGGGCAGGGAGAATAGACCCGTATGGAATTTTCTGTCACGGTGGAGCACCTCTCCAAATCGTACGGCGACGTGAAGGCGGTCAACGATATTTCGTTCTCTGTCAAAAAGGGGTCGCTGTTCGCCTTTCTGGGCGTGAACGGGGCGGGCAAGAGCACCACCATCAACATCATCTGCTCCATCTTAAAAAAGGACGCGGGCAAGGTCATGGTGTGCGGGCACGACCTCGACACCCAGACCGAGCTCATCAAAAACGAGATCGGCATCGTCTTTCAGTCGAGCGTGCTCGACAAGCAGCTCACGGTGTGGGAGAACCTCGACGTGCGCGCCTCTTTCTATGGCTTCTCGCGCGCGGAAAAGCGCAGGAACGTGGAGGAGATCATCGAACTTTTGTCGCTGCAGCCCCTTTTGAAGCGCCCCGTGGGGAACTTGTCGGGCGGGCAGCAAAGAAGGGTGGACATCGCCCGCGCCATGGTGCACCGCCCCCGCCTTCTCATGCTGGACGAGCCCTCGACGGGGCTCGACCCCAAGGCGCGCCTTGCGGTGTGGTCGCTCATCGACAACATCCGTTCGGAGACGGGCATGACCGTCTTTCTCACCACCCACTACCTGGAGGAGGCGGAGAAGGCGGGGTATGTCGTCATCATGGACAGGGGGAACATCATCGCCGAGGGCACGCCCAACGAGCTCAAAAACCGCTATTCGTACGACAGTCTGCTCTCTTACATGAAGCGGGACGAGGCGTTTGAAAGGGGGCTAGGGCGCGAAGGGTACACATTTTCTTACGACGATGTGAAAAAAGCGTACCGCATCCGCGTGTCGGACAGCGACGCTGCCAAGCGGCTCATGCGCACGTTCGATAAAGAGACGGCAGACGTCGAACTCATCAAGGGAACGATGGACGACGTGTTCCTCAACGTGACGGGACGGGAGATCTCCAAGGGAGGGGAGAGCGGCGATGCAAAGTAAAGCGCAGTCGGCAATGACGGTGTTCGGGCAGCTCACCCGCCGCCATCTGCTCGTCTTTTTCAAGAACAAGATCCGCCTCTTCTATACGCTGCTCGTGCCCGTCATCATCTTTGCGGTGTACGTCTTTTTCCTGCGCGGGCTGGAGCTCTCCACCGTGGAAAATACGCTCTACCGCATGGGCATCACGCCCGACGAGCAGCTCACCCGCTCCATCGGAACGCTCGTCGATTCGTGGATGCTCGCGGGCATTGCGGCGCTCTCCTCCATCACCGTATCGCTGCAGACCAACACGGTGTTCGTGGAGGACAAGCAGAACGGGGTCAACCGCGACTTCGCCTCCTCGCCCATCCGCCGCAGCGCGCTCATCGGGAGCTATATCGTCTTTAACTTCTTCGTCACCCTGCTCGTGTGCGTCGTCTACCTCGCCATCTGCTTTATCTATCTCGCCGCGATGGGGGAATATATCCTCGACGCCGCAGATTTTTTCACCGTGCTCGGCGTGACGCTGTATACCACCATCTCCTCGACGCTGATGACGGTGCTTTTGTGCTCCTTCATCAAGACGGAGGGGACGATGGCGAGCCTCGTCGCCGTGTTCTCCACGGCGGTCGGCTTCCTCATCGGCGCGTATATGCCGCTCGGGATGCTGCCCGATTGGGTGCAGACGGTGTGCGCCTTCATCCCGGGGACGTACGCCTGTGCGCTGCTGCGCTATTCCTTTATGGCGACGCCCATCGCGGAGCTCGAACGGTATGTGGTGGAGGTGCTGGCGCTCTCCAACGGCGCGGAGCTCATCGCCGAGGTGACGTCGAGTTTCGGCTACGACCTCGTGTTCTTCTCGCACACGGTGCAGCCGCCCTATCAGATGCTCGCGCTCACCGTATTCAACGCCATCTTCCTGGTGCTGAATATCTTCTCGGGCAAAAAACTTGCCGACGTGCTGGGCGTCGGCAAAAAGGTGAAAAAAAAGCGCGCCGCGGCTGCGGCGCAAAAGGATGCGCCCGCCCCGCACGCGGATGCGCACGAAGAAAGACGCGAATGATTTTTCGGGCGCGCCGCAGCGAACACGCTGCGGCGCGCCCGTTTATGCGCCCTTCTCGGGGTCCTTGTTTTCGTAGAGCAATTCCATGGGCACGTTCAGCACCCGCGCAATGGCGTACACCTCTTTGTCGGTGGCGATGCGGAGCTGTCCTTCCAGCTTGGAGTAGCTCGACGGGTTGATGTCCAGCCCCGAGGTCTGCAGCCGCGCGATGAAATCCTTCTGCTTGATGCCGCGTTCCTTGCGCATCCGCTCCGCGTTCTTGCCGATGATGTTGCACGTTCCGTAAGTTGCTTTGCGAATTTTCATGTCTGTTCCTTCCGAATTTTCCTTTTCGGAAATATTATCATGAAATTTGCTTGACATTATTCTAAAACGGAATTATAATCAAATTATCATAAAAAGGGGGAAGCGGCAGAACTTGCCGCGAAGCAGACATGAATGTTACCATCGAACACCCGAAATACGGGAAGATCAGTTACGACGAGAACGCTTGGACGGGCAGAAAGACGATCGTCGTGGGCATCAGACCGTGCACAAAACTGAACCGCAGGACGTTCCGCCTGGAGGACGGCACCGTTGCGAGGATCCGCGGGAACTTTCTATCCGGGTCGACGCTCCTCATCGGGGACGAGGAATTCCCGCTCACGCCGCGGGTCAAGTGGTACGAGGTCGTGCTCGCCGTGCTGCCCTTTATCTTCGACGTCGTATGGGGGAACGTTGTGGAGCTTGTCGCCATCTTTCCCATCGTCGGGGGCGCCATCGGAGGGCTTATCTGCGGCGCAGGGATGTTTCTCTCCCTGTATTTCATGCGCAAGGTGAAGGTGTGGTGGCAGAAGGTGCTCATCGGGCTCCTCGTCGGCGCCGCCGCCATCCTTATTTGTTATGCGATTGCTGTCATCATCCTTGCCGCCGCTTAAAGCGGAGCAGGGCGCATGGCGCGCCGCAGCGGACACGCTGCGGCGCGCTTTTTCCTTTCAGCGCGCGTTCAGGCGCAGGTGGGAAGGGGCAGAATGGGGAGCGGCGCGCCAAACGGCGCGCCGCTTTCCCTTTGAAAAAGCGCCCCTCGCCGAGCGGCGAGGGGCGGGGACGTGTTGCGTTATTTTTTTGTGTTCGCCCGATGAGTCGGAAAAAAAGGCGCCCTCCCGATGGGTGCGGGGTCATTTTCCGAACAGTGCGCGGATCATGTCGGAGACGTAGCGCACGGGCACGAGCTCTAACTTATCTTTGAATTTTTCGCACGATTTTACGTTCTTTTCGGGCAGGATGACGCGTTTGAAGCCCATTTTCAGGCATTCGTTCACCCGCTTTTCGGCAAAGTTGACGCCGCGCACTTCGCCCGTCAGACCCACTTCGCCGAACACCGCCGTGTCCTTCTCCACGGGAGTCATCTTTTCCGCGCTCGCAAGGGCGGCGCAGACGGCGAGGTCGGCGCTCGGCTCCGAGAGCCTGATCCCGCCCATCGCGTTGAGGTAGACGTCCTGCGTGCCGAGGGGCAGCCCGCACCGCTTTTCGAGCACGGCGATGAGCACCACAAGGCGGTTGAAGTCCACGCCCAGCGACATCCTGCGCGGCAGGCCGTACGCCGTCTTGCACATGAGCGTCTGCAATTCCACCATCATGCAGCGGTTGCCCGTCTCGCTCGGGGTGACGACGGCGCCCGCCGCCTCGCCGCGGCTGTCCGATAAAAAGAGGGAGGAGTAGTCGGTGAGCCCGAAGATGCCCTCGCCCGTCATTTCAAACACGCCCACCTCCTGCACGGAGCCGAAGCGGTTCTTCACCGCGCGCAGGATCTTGAAGTTCTCCGTGCGCTCGCCCTCAAAGTAGAGCACGGCGTCCATGATGTGTTCGAGCACCTTGGGTCCCGCGAGCGTGCCCTCCTTGGTGACGTGCCCGATGATGAAAAAGGTGATCCCGCGCGACTTGGCGATGCGCATGAGGCGGGCGGCACATTCGCGCACCTGTCCCACGCTCCCCGCCGCCGAGGAGAGGGCGTCCGTATACACCGCCTGAATGGAGTCGATGACGACGTATTCCGCGCCGAGGATGGCCTCCTCGGCGTTTTCAAGGTTTGTCTCGTTGAGGAGCAGCAGCCCGCCCGCGTCGATCTTCAGCCGTTCGCAGCGCAGTTTGACCTGCGAGCAGCTCTCCTCGGCGGAGAGATACAGAACGGTGTGCTTTTTGGAAAGGTGCGCCGCGACCTGCGTCAACAGGGTGGATTTGCCCACGCCCGGGTCGCCGCCCACCAGTACCAGCGAGCCGCGCACGATGCCGCCGCCCAGCACGATGTCGAGCTCGGGGCTGCCCGAGGAGATGCGTTCATATTTCTCGTACTGCACCTGCGCGAGCGGGGTCGCGTGCGAAAAAGTGCGCAACGTCCCCTTGTTTTTGGGACTTGGCGCGGGGGCGACCGCCTCTTCGGCGAGCGTGCCGTACTTGCCGCAGCCGGGGCATCTGCCCAGCCACTTGGGCGAAGCGTATCCGCATTCCGCGCATACGAATTGTGTGGTGTTCTTTGGCATAGCAGTTCCTTGAGGTAAGATTTTCGGGGGGAGCGTTCGGGGAGCGGGGGGATCCCTCGCTGCACGTTGTTCCGCGTCGGGATGACGGGGGAAGAGGATGGCGGATATGCCGCTCGTGCCTTGCGGCATGATTTGCGCGGCTTGCGCCTCCTCTTCCCATAACGTCTTTCTTTGAAATCCGTTATGGGGGCCCAATGTATGTCGGCTCGGCAAAGGGGATCATCCGTTGGTCAGTAGTACCGTTGCAAAGCAGGTGATCCCCTTGCCTTCGCCTCGTCGGCGCAAAGCCCGCCCGATATGCCGCTCGTGCCTTGCGGCATGATTTGCGCGGCTTGCGCCTCCTCTTCCCATAACGTCTTTCTTTGAAATCCGTTATGGGAGCCCGATGTATGTCGGCTCGGCAAAGGGAATCATCCGTTGGTCAGCAGTACCGTTGCAAAGCAGGTGATCCCCTTGCCTTCGCCGACATAACCGAGCTTTTCGTTGGTGCCCGCCGCAATGCCGACGAAGGAGGCGGGAACGCCGAGGGCGGCGGAAATCCGCTCCTTCATCTCCCCGATATAGGGGGAGAGGCGGGGGCGCTCCGCAAGGACGGAGAGGCTGACGTTTTTGGCGCGCAGCCCCGCCTCGCGTAGCTTCCCGACGACTTCCTCCAAAAGCCGCATACTGTCCGCGCCCGCAAAGCGCTCGTCGGTATCGGGGAAATAATACCCGATGTCGCGCAGTCCCGCCGCCGAGAGCAGGGCGTCCATCAGCGCGTGGACGGCGACGTCGCCGTCCGAATGCGCCTTCAGCCCGCGTGCGGAGGGGATGCGGACGCCGCAGAGCGTGATGTGGTCGCCCTCCTCCGAAAAGGCGTGCGTGTCCACGCCGAAGCCGACGCGCTCCGCAGGGGCGAAATCTTCGGGATAGGTGAGTTTTTTATTGTTCCTGTCCCCCAAAAAGAGGCGGGGCGGCTCCGAATAGGCGGCATAGACGCCGCTCTCGTCGGTGAACACGCGCCCGTCCGCGCGGGCGCGCTCGTAGGCGCCCAAAAGCTTATTTTTGTAGAATCCCTGCGGCGTCTGCACGGCGGCGAACCCCTCGCGCGGGGGGACGCTCACAATGTTGCCGTCCAGCACTTCTGCCACCGTATCGGAGAGGGGAAGGGCGCACACGGCACTGCCGTACGCCTTCACGCAGGCGATGCAGTCCTCGATCGTCTTCGGGGTGACAAAGGGGCGCGCGGCGTCATGCACGAGTACCATGTCCGAGGTGAGGGCGCGCAGAGCGCGGTACACGCTCTCAAAACGGGTGCTGCCGCCAAGGACGGTGCGCGCGTTCGGATAGGGGGCGAGCAGGCGGGCGATGCGCGTCTCGTCCTCGGGCGCGCAGGCGACGAGCAGCTCGTCCGCATAGGGGGCGAAGGCGGAGAGGGAGTAGCATAAAACGGGCAGCCCGTTGACTTCGCGCAGCACCTTGTTCTCCGCAAACCCCGCGCGCACGCCCCTGCCCGCCGCGCACAGAATGACGCCCGTCATACGATGACCTCGTAAAGGGAGGACGCCTCGTCCTTCTTCACCGTCTCTTTGAGGGCGAGCACGCGGAATTTGAGCGTGCCCGAGGCGAAGGCGAGCTCCACCACGTCGCCCACCTTCACGCGGTAGGCGGGCTTTACCTCCCTGCCGTTGACGGAAATTTTGCCCGCCGACGCCGCCTCCTGCGCCACGGTGCGCCGTTTTAAGATCCTGGAAACCTTCAAAAATTTGTCGATGCGCATATTTTTTCCTCGATTTTCCTGTTTTTTCAAAATTTCTTTGCAAAAGCGGTTGACATCTTTTCGCGCGCGGTCTATAATAACATACTGTATCACTATGCTCAAAATGCGGTTTTGTGCCGTTTTGCACGATTTCCGCCCGCGTGAACTTCCGACACCTTTCCATATATTATACCGCAATCGGCGGAAGTTGTAAAGAGGGGAGCGGACATTTTGAGCACAAATTTTCATAGGTCAATTCGATTTTTATCGATGAAAAGATATACTCGGTAGATCGTAACAAAATAACACGAAAAAGGAGTATATTGCCGAGATGAACTTACCCATCCAAAAGTACGGGAAGACGGAGCGCCGCAAGTTCGGGAAGATCGACGAAGTCATCGACATCCCCAACCTCGTCGAGATCCAGAAGGAGAGCTATGATTCCTTCATCAACGAGGGCATCGGGGAGATCTTTGAGGATTTCTCGCCCATCACGGACTTTTCCGACCACTTCGAGCTTCACTTTTTAGGGCATGAGTTCGGGGATACCCCCAAGTACGACGAGAAGGAATGCCGCAACCGCGACGCTACGTATGCGCTGCCGCTGCGCGTCAAAGTGCGCCTCGTCAACAAGGTGAAGGACGAGATCATCGACTCGACCGTGTTCATGGGGGACTTCCCCCTCATGACGGAGAACGGCTCCTTCATCATCAACGGCGCGGAGCGCGTCATCGTCTCCCAGCTCGTCCGCTCGCCCGGCGTCAACAACGTCGCCGAAACGGACAAGACGGGCAAGAAGATCTATGAAACGACGGTCATCCCCAACCGCGGGGCATGGCTGGAATTCAAGCAGGATCCGCAGGGCGTCCTGTGGGTGAGCGTGGACAGAAAGCGCAAACTCACGGCGACCGTCCTTCTGCGCGCCCTGGGCTACGGCTCCAACCGCGCGCTCGAGGAGCTGTTCGGCGGGGACAAGATGATCGCCGCCACCATCGAACGCGACGAGAAGGAGACGCCCGCCATCCGCACGGAGTCGGACGGCCTCATCGCCCTCTACCGCCGCCTGCGTCCCGGCGAGGTGCCCACCGAGGAGTCGGTGCGTCAGCATCTCAACAACCTCTTTTTCGACCCGCGCCGCTACGACGTCGTCAAGGTGGGGCGGTATAAGTTCAATAAAAAGCTCAACCTTGCCTACCGTCTGCCCGGCTGCCGCGTCGCGGACGACGTGTTCCACCCCGAGACGGGCGAACTGCTCGCCGCCAAGGGGGAGAAGGTGACGGAGGAGCAGGCGCGCGCCATTCAGAACGCGGGCATCGGCTCCGTCGACGTTCTGGTCAACGACCCCGTGGACGGGGAGATCCGCCACAGGATCATCTCCAACAACATCGTCGACTTCTCCGCCGTCTCCGAAAAGGATCCCAAGGCGTTCGGGCTTTTAAAGACCATCTATTACCCCAACTTCAAGTTCAGCCGCGAGATCGCGGAGGCGTGCAGGACGAAGAGCGTGGAGGAGGTCGCGGACGAGTACCTCGACCGCATCAACGCCGTCTACTACACGCGCGAGACCGCGCCCGAGGCGGATGAGAAGCAGGAGGAGAAGAAGAACCGCGAGAAGCGCAAGGACAACCGCCTCAAATTCGTGGCGGCGTGCAAGCTCTTCCACGAACTTCTGGAGCGCGACGACAACGCGCCCGCCGCGCAGGTCGACCTGGAGGCGGAGAAGCGCGTCATGGGCGTCACGCCCACCGAGAAGAAGCTCATCAAGCCCCTCGTCGACAAGCTCAATCACAAGTGCATCACGGTGGACGACATCGTCGCCGCCGTGTCCACCAACCTCGATCTTCAGTACGGCATCGGCTCCATCGACGAGATCGACCACCTCGGCAACCGCCGCGTGCGTTCGGTGGGGGAACTGCTGCAGAACCAGCTCCGCATCGGCATGAGCCGTCTGGAGCGCCTCATCAAGGAGCGCATGGCGACCGCCGACCCCATGGAGGTCACGCCCTCCACGCTCATCAACGTGCGTCCCATCTCGGCGGTCATCCGCGAGTTCTTCGGATCCTCCCAGCTCTCGCAGTTCATGGACCAGACCAACCCCATCGCCGAGCTCACGCACAAGCGCAAGCTCTCCGCGCTCGGTCCCGGCGGACTCAACCGCGACCGCGCCACCTTTGAAGTGCGCGACGTTCACCACTCGCACTACGGGCGTATGTGCCCCATCGAGACCCCCGAAGGTCAGAACATCGGGCTCATCTCCTCGCTCGCGACCTTTGCGAAGGTCAATGAGTTCGGCTTCATCATGGCGCCCTACCGCAAGGTGGACAAGGCGACGGGCGTCGTCACGAGCCACGTCGACTATCTGACGGCGGACGAAGAGGACCGCTACGTCGTCGCGCAGGCGAACGAGCCTCTGGACGAAGAGGGGCATTTCGTCAACGCGCGCGTCGGCTGCCGCCACAAGGAACTCATCACCGAGATGCCCAGAGAGGCGATCGACTACATGGACGTGAGCCCCAAGCAGCTCGTCTCCGTCGCAACGGCGCTCATTCCCTTCCTCGAGAACGACGATACCAACCGCGCCCTCATGGGCTCCAACATGCAGCGCCAGGCGGTGCCGCTCCTCAAAACGGAGCCTGCCATCGTGGCGACGGGCATCGAGGAAGCCATCGCCCGCGATTCGGGCGTCATGGTGCGCGCCAAGGAGTCGGGCGTCGCCATCGGCGTGTCGTCCGACCTCATCCGCATCCGCGAGGACAGCGGCTTCATCACCGAATATCCCTTAAAGAAATTCCAGCGCTCCAACCAGGGCACCTGCCTCAACCAGCGTCCCATCATCTCGACGGGCGACCGCGTGAAGAAGGGGGACGTCATCGCAGACGGTCCCTCCACCTGGGGCGGCGAACTTGCCCTCGGCAAAAACATCCTCGTCGGCTTCATGGAGTGGGAGGGCTATAACTACGAGGACGCCATCCTCATCTCCGAGAAGCTCGTGCAGGACGACGTGTTCACCTCCATCCACATCGAGGAACACGAGACGGAGGCGCGCGACACCAAGCTCGGCGAGGAGGAGATCACGCGCGACATCCCCAACGTCGGCGACGACGCCTTGAAAGACCTCGACGAGGACGGCATCGTGCGCATCGGCGCCGAAGTCGGCTCCAACGACATCCTGGTCGGCAAAGTCACGCCCAAGGGCGAGACCGAGCTCACGCCCGAGGAGCGCCTTCTGCGCGCCATCTTCGGCGAAAAGTCGCGCGAGGTGCGCGATACCTCCCTGCGCGTTCCGCACGGCGAGGGCGGCATCGTCGTGGACGTCAAGATCTTCACGCGTGAAAACAAGGACGAACTCTCGCCCGGCGTCAACAAGCTGGTGCGCGTCTACATCGCGCAGAAGCGCAAGATCCAGGTCGGCGACAAGATGGCGGGCCGCCACGGCAACAAAGGCGTCATCTCCCGCGTTCTGCCGCAGAGCGATATGCCCTTCCTGCCCGACGGCACGCCGCTGCAGATCCTCTTAAACCCCCTGGGCGTCCCTTCGCGTATGAACATCGGACAGGTCCTTGAGGTGCACCTCGGCTATGTGTGCCGCCAGCTCGGCTGGAAGATCGCCACGCCCGTCTTTGACGGCGCGACCGAGAAGGACATCGAGCAGCTCTTCGAGGAGAACAACCTCTTCAATCCCGAGGGCAAGGTGGACGGCAAGTTCCAGGTGTTCGACGGCAGAACGGGCGAACCCTTCGAGAACCGCGTCACCATCGGCATCATGTACATGATCAAGCTCATCCATCTCGTGGACGACAAGATCCATGCCCGTTCCATCGGCCCTTACTCGATGGTCACGCAGCAGCCCCTCGGCGGCAAGGCGCAGTTCGGCGGTCAGCGCTTCGGCGAAATGGAAGTCTGGGCGCTCGAGGCGTACGGCGCGGCGCACATCCTGCAGGAGATCCTCACCGTCAAGTCGGACGACATCGTCGGCCGCGTCAAGACGTATGAGAGCATCGTGAAAGGCAACAACATCTCCGAGCCCGGCATCCCCGAGGCGTTCAAAGTGCTCCTGAAAGAATTGCAGTCCCTGGCGCTCGACGTCAAGGTGCTCACCGAAAACAACGAGGAGCTCATCATCCGCGAATTCGACGACGAGGAGGACACGCGCGAGGCGCGCCGCGACGAGCGCCGCGACATCGAGCAGGATCTCGACCTCGGCTTCGGCGACGAGGAGGATGAGGAGGACGAGAGCCTCGGCTCCATCTTCGACGAAGCGGGCGAGGACGAGGATTTCGTCTCCGACGATCTGTTCGACTCGGACGACGAGGACGATATGTCCGACGTGGACGAGGACTTCTCCTTCGGCAATCTCTTCGGCGACGAGGACGAGAAGGACGAAAAGGACGAGGACGAGGGCAGCGCGAGCGACCTCTTCGGGGACGACGACGAGTAAAGGGAGGATACCATGTACGAATTAAACGATTTCAATTCCATCCAGATCAGCATTGCTTCTCCCGAAAAGATCAGGGAATGGTCGTACGGCGAGGTCACCAAGCCCGAGACCATCAACTACCGCACGCAGAAGCCCGAACGCGACGGCTTGTTCTGCGAAAAGATCTTCGGCCCCACCAAGGACTGGGAATGCCACTGCGGAAAGTATAAGCGCATCCGCTACAAGGGCATCGTCTGCGAAAAGTGCGGCGTGGAAGTCACGCGCGCCAAGGTGCGCCGCGAGCGCATGGGGCACATCGAGCTCGCCGCGCCCGTCTCGCACATCTGGTATTTCCGCGGCGTGCCCAGCAAGATCGGGCTGCTCCTCGACATGGGCC
Organism: uncultured Clostridia bacterium; assembly: GCA_944362555.1. GTDB lineage: Bacteria > Bacillota > Clostridia > Christensenellales > Borkfalkiaceae > Gallimonas. Next base: position 18,166 of record CALVTL010000011.1, on the reverse strand, counting down.
CCAAGGCGCTCGAACAGGTCATCTACTTTGCCGCCTACACCGTGCTCGACGCGGGATTTCTGGGCAAGGTGACCGTGCTCCTGCACGACGGCAACTTCGACGCCTTCGGCGGCAAGGACTATGCCGCCATCGTCGGCATGACGGAGGCGAAGGAAGTCAACGTCTTTTCGGGCGAAAACGCCCGTTCGGAGGCGAAGGCGGCGTATGCGGAGCTCGTCCGCAGCGGTGCGGAGGAGGCGCTCATTTCCTCCGCGCGCGAACTCAATGACTTGAACGACGTCTCGCCCACGGCTGCCAAGACGGCGGACGAGATGAAGGCGCTCCTCAACAAGATGAACGGCGGCGCCGTCGTCGAGCTGTACTCCATGAAGGAGCGCTCGGCGGAATCGGGCAAGACGTACGCCATCTACAAGCGCAGCGCAAAACTTTTGAAGAGCTGCACCTTTGCCGACGAAGAGCAGAAAGAGCAGATCTTCAAGCTCGAGGACGACGGCATCTTCTACAAGCAGGTCATCAACGACAGAAAGGTGCGCGAGATCGAGGAGCTCGTCGGCGAGCCCTCCGTCACGGGGCTGAAAGTCGGCATGGGTGCCGAAGCCATCCGCGAATTGCTGCAGGCGGTCGACCTTGACAAGGAGAGCGCCGAGGCAAAGGAGATCATCGAGAGCAACGCGACGGGTCCCAAGCGCGTGAAAGCCATCAAGCGCATCGAGATCATCGAGGCGTTCCGCAAGAGCGGCAACCGCCCCGAGTGGATGATCCTCACCGTGCTGCCCGTCATTCCGCCCGACCTGCGCCCCATGGTGCAGCTCGACGGCGGCAGGTTCGCCTCCTCCGACCTCAACGATCTGTATCGCCGCGTCATCAACCGCAACAACCGCTTAAAGCGCATGATCGAGCTCTCCGCGCCCGAAATGATCGTGAAGAACGAGAAGCGGATGCTCCAGGAGGCGGTGGACGCCCTCATCGACAACGGCCGCCGCGGCAAGCCGCTCTCCGGCCCCTCCAACCGCGAGCTCAAATCGCTCTCCGGGCTGCTGCGCGGCAAGCAGGGCAGATTCCGTCAGAACCTGCTCGGAAAGCGCGTCGACTATTCGGGACGTTCGGTCATCGTCGTCGGACCCGAACTCAAAATTTATCAGTGCGGCCTTCCCAAGGAGATGGCGATCGAGCTCTTCAAGCCCTTCGTCATGAAGCGCCTTGTGGAGACGGGCAAGTGTCACAACATCAAGAGCGCCAAGCGCACCGTGGAAAAGGGCAAGGATTTCGTCTGGGACGTTCTGGAAGAGGTCATCAAAGAGCACCCCGTTCTTCTGAACCGTGCGCCCACGCTGCACCGCCTGTCCATCCAGGCGTTTGAGCCCATCCTCATCGAGGGCAGGGCGATCAAGATAAGCCCGCTCGTCTGCGGTCCCTTCAACGCCGACTTCGACGGCGACCAGATGGCAGTGCACCTTCCGCTCTCCATCGAGGCGCAGGCAGAGGCAAGATTTCTGATGCTCTCCGCGAACAACATCTTAAAGCTCGCGGACGGCAAATCGGTCATGAGCCCCACGCAGGATATGATCATCGGCGCGTACTACCTCACCATTCTCCGCAGGGAGGAGGGCAAGAAGTACGATCCCGAGACCTGCCGCCCCGACGAGAACGGCGAGGAGTATATCCCGCCCGTCTATGCGTCCTTCGACGAGGCGCTCATGAGCTACCAGCTCAAAGACGTGCACTGCGAGGACGAAATTTACGTCCGCCGCACGGTGGAACTGCCCGCGGGCAAGTTCTCCGACCTGCCCCTTCCTTACGAGCGCACCTTCGACCGCGACGTCAACGTCCCCAACAACGGCATCCGCGGGCACGTCTTTGTCATGCGTGACGAGGAGACGGGCCGCATGACGGTGACGGGCACCATCAAGACGACGGTCGGCCGCATCATCTACAACGACAATATGCCCCAGGATCTCGGCTTCGTCAAGCGCGAGAACCCCGAGGATTATTTGAAGCTCGAGCTCTCCACCGAATTCATCGGCGGGGCGAAGGCGATCGGCAAAAAGCACCTCTCGCGCATCGTCGAGGCGTGCTTCAAGACGGGGTATGCGCCCAAGGCGGCGGCGGTGCTCGACGCCATCAAGGAGCGCGGCTACAAGTATTCCACCATTGCGGCGCTCACGACGTCCGTCTTCGACATGAAGATCCCCTCCGAGAAAGAGGCGATCGTCGAGAAGGCGGAGGAGCAGGTCGCGGGCATCGCCAAGAAGTACGCGCGCGGTCTTCTCCGCGAGGAGGAGCGCTACAACGCCGTCATCAAAGTCTGGGACGACGCGACGGACGAAGTGGCAAAACTGCTCAAAGACCAGGGCGCACGGGATAAGTTCAACCCCATCTGGATGATGGCGGACTCGGGCGCGCGCGGCTCCATCGACCAGATCAAGCAGCTCTCGGGTATGCGCGGACTCATGGTCAACCCGCAGGGCAAAAAGATCGAGGTCCCCGTCAAGTCGTGCTTCAGAAACGGGCTCTCCGTTCTCGAATACTTCATCTCCTCGCACGGCGGCAGAAAGGGCCTTGCCGACACCGCTCTGAAGACGGCGGACTCGGGCTATCTCACCCGCCGCCTCGTGGACGTCTCGCAGGACGTCATCGTGCGGGAAGAGGACTGCTGCGCAGGCAGAAAGCCCCGCGCCACCTTCGTCAAAGCCATCACCAACGCCTCGGGCGACATCATCGAGTCGCTGGAAGACCGTCTGACGGGCAGATTTGCCGCCGAGGACATCCTCTCCGACGAGGGCGAAGTGCTCGTCAAGTGCAACGACATGATCACGGAGAGCATGGCGAAGAAGGTCGCCTCGCTCGCCCGCTATGCGGAGAGCGGCGTTCCCATCCGCTCCATCTTCACCTGCACCACCCGCTACGGCGTGTGCGCCAAGTGCTACGGCAAGGATATGGCGACCACCCTTCCCATCAAGGTGGGCGAGGCGGTCGGCGTCATCGCGGCGCAGTCCATCGGCGAGCCCGGCACGCAGCTCACGATGCGTACCTTCCACACGGGCGGTATCGCCGCCACGGGCGACATCACCCAGGGTCTTCCCCGCGTCGAAGAGCTCTTCGAGGCGCGCAAACCCAAGGGCGTTGCGACCATCTGCGAATTCAAGGGCATTGCCACCGTCAACGATCAGGATACGGGCGCAAAGCACGTCGTCATCACCGAGGAGGGCACGGGAACGGTGCTCAAGGACTACGAGCTTCCCTTCAATGCGGAGCTCCTCGTCAAGACGGGGGACGCGGTGCTTCCCGGAACGCAGATCAATGCCGGTTCCGTCAACCCGCAGGACATCATCCGCGTCGAGGGCGTCAAGGGCGTGCAGGACTACATCCTGCACGAGGTGCAGTCCGTCTACCGTTCGCAGGGCGTTGACATCAACGACAAGCACGTTGAGATCATCGTCCGCCAGATGATCCGCAAGGTGCGCGTGGAGAACGCGGGCACGACCGATCTTCTGCCCGGGCAGTTCGTCGATATGTTCACCTTCGAGGAGCAGAACGAAAAGACCATTCAGGAGGGCGGCGTTCCCGCCACGGCAAAGCGCGTGCTGCTGGGCATCACCAAGGCGGCGCTCGCCACCGATTCCTTCCTGTCTGCCGCGTCCTTCCAGGAGACCAGCCGCGTCCTCACCGAGGCAGCCATCTGCACCAAGCGCGATCCGCTCATCGGGCTCAAGGAGAACGTCATCATCGGCAAGCTCATCCCCGCCGGCACGGGCATGAAGGACTACAAGAACGTCTCCGTTCAGACGACGGGCGGCTACCGCGATATGCTCACCCCCGCCGAGGAAACGAACGCCTGACATTATCTGAAAGAAAAGGCCGCACGCATAAAGTGCGGTCTTTTTTCGTGCGTTGTTCCCTCTTGACAGTTGTCATGGAACATACTATAATGATGATGCCACGGGCGGCACGCTCTGTGAAGGGCGGATAATAGCATAGAAGGTGGAGCAGGTATAAATTTCCGGGGATGGTTTGGAATGGAGGTGGGCTATAATTCTGGCGGGAACCTGTATTTTAGTATGAACGTGACGCCATGGTTTAGCTCCGGAGTAAGTTTTACAGGGGTGAATATGCGGAAGTCGTGTCGTAATTTATGGATTTTTATTGTATTGTGTGGTATTCTGTCTGTTGCATTTATTTGTATTTATTGTTTTGCTCCTTTTGATTTCATTGAAATGAATGAAGATAATACGCAAGAATATGAAGCGATGGTAAATACAATTGCAAAAGAAGGCGAAAATTACCATATAACTTTACGAGAATATCCGTTTACCCTTTTTCTCGACCATTCATGCTTCCATGATCGGGAGGCGATGCAAGTATTATCAACGGGCGATAAAGTGTATTTTCGTTTGTTTCAAGGAGAATTGGATATACTCGAGCCTTATGAAGGGATCGCTCAATTATCGGTAATATCCATTCGGACGGATCACGGATCGATCATTACTTAGGACAGCTTTAACGCATATCATGATTTGCAGGTAAAAAATATTAAAATTGCTTTGATGAGCTTGTTTGCCTTATTTTTTATAATGATGTTGGTGTTGATTGTGTTGCAGGTTCATAGAGTTTTTAAACGGGGGCAACATAATTCATGATTAGGCTGGCGATATTGCTTATCAAGGAGCAAATGGCAGAGGATTTCAGGAAACTGGTAAAAATATAGCTGAAATCATGAGGCTTTTTAAAAAGGGGTAATATGATTGATTCAATTCTTATGGATTATAATGTGATTTGCGTTGGACAAGAAAAGGAAATTGATGCCTTTTTGGGTTTTCATGTTATTGATCGGTTGTACCCAGAGTTTTCATTTTTAGAATATATTAAAGGGATAAAATATCAATATATTTTTGATTACGATGAGCGAATTTGTTTGACAAAAGAGAGCTATCGAAATTTCTATTGCGAACGTGCAAAAGAGCAAAACTTTATAGAAGATTCTTTGATATTTTTCCTAAAGGAGTCTCCAATTCATAAGGTTATTGTGCTGTTCAGATTGCAACTAGATGAGAAGGAGACCATTATTGGGGAAATAAATCTCTCGCAATTTCTAAAAAAGCTAAAAGAAGGAAAACTTAGGCCTAATGTTGCATATTTTGTTAAATTATAGATCATGAATTGCTTCATAAGCAGTTTCTTTCATGTGGCAGACAGGATGGGATATTGAATGCCATGATAGCCTTGTCTTTATAGGTTTCCAGGGGGCAATAATGATTTATTTTTAATTCAAATTCAAAAGAGGGTGAGAATATCTCGCTCTCTTTTTTTCTCATCTTGACAAAAGGAAAACGAAAAAAGCTCCTTTGTGAGGGAGCCGGATGAGGAGCGGTCTGTTGTTCTTTTTGGTCGACGATATTTAGCTGCTTCTTCCCCGCGAAAGCGGCAGACGCCTTCCTCGGGAGGATGTCTTTGGAAATAGTGCCTCTTTCCGTCATTCCGAACGCGGAACAAGGTGGAGCGGAGGAATCCTTCGGCAAGGGACAGAGCGCAAAAAGCAAGGAGATCCCTCGTCGCCGAGAGGCGTACGCCAAACGGCGTACGCCTCTCGGCTCCATCGGGATGACAGGGTGAGTACCCCTTGCAGGGGGCTACCTCGCGCCTGTTTTTTCTCCCGAAAAAATTTTCCGAAAAAAATATAAATTTTTCCAACAAAGGGCGCGGCTCGTGCGTTGGATAGGTGCAAGGGGCAACAAAGCGCTGCGGCACAACGGCGGCGCAACAAAATACAGACTGCCCCGCAAGGAGGAATGACTATGAAAAAATTATTCGCACTTTCGGCAATGGTGTTGGCAGGTTCGGCGCTCTTCGCGTTCGCGGGGTGCGCGGGCGGCGGAAGTCAGCTCTCATCCGGCGGCATGGGCGGCGGCGCGGGCGCGGACGCCGAGGCGGGCGCGACCAATGCGTATGCGCTCGGCGCGGTCACGGCGGCAAGCCTTCTTACGGAGGGCGGCGTGCTCTCCGGGGCGGCGCTTTCTTCGGATGCCGCGGACGGGATGAAGGAGGACGTGAAGGAGTTCAGCGATTATTTTGAAGTGCTGGACGCATTCCTGAACGACGGCGCGCTCAATGTCACCGCGGAGGACGTTCCGAACGGCGAATATTCCACCCGTCTTACGGTGGAGGGAGCGCTCCCCGGCGGCGAGAAGGTTTCGTACACCATGTACTATACGGAGACGGAGGCGTTCTCGCATGAGGAAACGGAGGAGGACGAGCACGAAACGCGCGTCGCCTATTCGCTCGAGGGCGAGATGGAGATGGAGGGCGTCGTGTACGAGCTGACGGGCTATCGGATGTCGGAGAAGGAGACGGAGGGACGCGAGCAGGAAACGAGCGAGGAGCTCTGGATCATGGCGCGCGATCCCGCGCAGGCAGGCAGCTATGTGCGCATGGATGTGGAGACGGAGGAGGAAGAAGAGGACGGCGAGGAGGAGCACTCCCGCGAGTTCGTCTACCGCGTCTACCGCGACGGCAAGCTCACAGAGCAGACGAGCGTGGAATTTGAGACGGAGGACGAACGCGGCGAGCGGGAGACGGAGTACGAAGTCACCATTCTGAAAGAGGGCAAAAAGAGCCGCTTCGAGGTGGAGCGCGAGGAGAAGAAGAACGGCGCCTCCGTCATCGAGGTGAAGTATTCGGGCGCGGACGGCAGCGGCACGTTCACCATCGTCAAACGCGCGGACGGGACGTATCGTTATATACTGTAAGGGAGTAATACGAACCCGATCAAAAGCGCCCATTTTGCGGTGATCCATTGTTGAAGCCCTTGCCCGTGCCACGCGGCACGCGCTGCGCCTTTTTCTCGGCGGCGCCGATGGAAAGCGCCGCCTCGGACACGGTTTTTGCGCTGATAAAGCAAAAACCTCAGTTCGGGGCGCGCGCACGGCACACTGTGCCGATGCGCATAACGCGTCCCTCACCGCGTCTGACCGCAAAATATACAGCTTTTGATTGCCTTGCACCTTTTGCGGCAGGATTTTGGGATGAATTGCCGCGAAGAGGATGCGGCAATACCCAAGTATTGCAAAGACGATGAACGGCAAGGCGCCTTACATCATACCGCAGCCTCGCCAAAATATTTTCTTTGAAAAGATTTTGGCGAAGAGGAGCGGCAGACGGAAAAGGCGCGGCGTTCGGCTTTGCCGAATGCCTGCAAAACGCGTCTTGCCGCGACGAAAAAGGCGCGTTCGGATTGTTCCCTTACAGTATAAGTTTGAGGATGGCTCCCGTTTTGAGGACGGTTTTCACGATTAAGCGGCGAATTTTCCCTGCACGGCTTGACAGATGCGCACGGATGGGGTATATTGTTGACAAGGCACTTTAACGGGAATATCCCGCAGCCCCCGCCCGATGTCACCGTGTGACATCGGGCGGGGGAAAACGGGGCGGGAGCGCAAAGGAGGACAGGGACGTGACGCTCGACCATGCGATGGGGATGCTTGCGGACGGCGACAGAAGCGCCTTCGACGAAGTGTACCGTCAGACACAAAAGACCGTCTATTATCTCGCGCTCTCCTACGTTCGGGAGAGGATGCTGGCGGAGGACGTCATGCAGGCGACGTACCTGAAGGTGCTCACCCGCGCGGGGCAGTACCGCCGCGGGTCGAACGCCGCCGCGTGGATCGCCCGCATCGCCCGCAACGAGGCGCTCGACGTCCTGCGCCGCCGCAGACGGGAAGTCTCGGTGGACGAGCGGGAGAACCCCGTTCCCTTCGGCGTGAACGAGGTGGACGACTACGGCTTGCTCGTCGATCTCGCGCGGCGCATCTTAAAGCGGGAGGAGTTCTCCGTTCTCATGCTGGCGGCGGCGGAGGGGTACAAGCGGCGGGAGATCGCCGTCATCCTCGCCATGCCGCTGCCCACCGTCACCTGGCACTATTCGCGCGCCGTGCAGAAGATGCAGCGGGCGCTCGCGGAAAAGGAGATGCGCGGAGGGAGTGCGATGAACAGACGAGAATTGGAACACGAATTGTATCAGGAATCGGAGGAGCACGTTCCCGACGTCTATGCGCGCGTCCTTCGGGAGGCGGAGCGCGGCGACGGGGGCGAAGTGCTCGTCCGCACAAAGCGGCGGTGGGTCTTTCCCGCCGTCCTTCTGGCGGGGCTAATGGTGCTCCTCGCGTGCATCCTGCCCTTCGCCCTGCGCGGCGGCAGCGGCGGGCTTGCCAATCTGTATATCAGCATCAACCCGTCGGTGGAGTTCGTCGTGGAGGACGAGAGGGTGACGGGCGTGCGCGCGCTCAACCGCGACGCGGCGGTCGTGCTCGCCGACGCGGACGTTTCCTTCATCGGCATGACGCCCGAGGAGGCGGGCGTGAAGTTCGCGCAGCTCTCCGAGGCGCACCGCCTCATCACGGCGCAGGGCATCGGCGTATATGCGACGGGGGAGAACGGCGAGGAGCTCGCCCGCAGGGTGCGCGAGCGCCTGACGGGGGAGTATGCGGGAACGTACTCCGTTCACGAACTTGCCGCCGCCGACCTCGACGCCATCCTCGCCGCCTACGACGAGGACGCGATGGGGGACTTCGAGGACTACCTCGAGCGCGAGCTCTCTCACCTGCGCAAGGACTTCGCCTCCCGCGTGCGCGCGCTTCTGCCGACGTATGAGGAGGACCTCGCCGCAGTGCTCGCGGGCGGCATGACGCGGGAGCAGTTCAACGCGAAGTATCTCTACCTCGGCGAGGACTGCATCTTCGAGGACGGCGACGAGGAGGAAGAGGACCTTTTGGAAGAGTTCGACAAGCTGCGCCGCGACATCGGGCGCTACGGCGACGACTACATCTACGACGAGCTCTACGATGAATTTCTGGAGGCGGTCGAGGAGTCGTACGAGGACAGGTTCGAGGACGAGGACGACGATGATGACGGCGACGACGATGACGACGAGGACGATTGACGTACACTTTTTGTAAAACTGTTCGGTAATTAGAAAACTTTCAAAATAACGATTGACAAAATGCGGCGTTTGTGCTATCCTTTATTTAGAATTATTTCTAAATAAAGGATATTTTTATGCCGAAGACCAAAGAAAAGCGCCCGCCCGACGGGTGGGAGGCGATGTCGGATGCGACGCGGCGGGAGATCCTCACCATGCTCAAGCACCGTCCGCACACGGCGGGGGAGATCGCCGATCAGTTTGAACTCTCGGGTGCGACCGTCTCGCACCACCTCTGCGTTCTGCGCGAGAGCGGGCTTGCCCTGTGCGAGCGCCGCGCGCAGACACTCATCTACTCTTTGAACCGCGCCGCCTTCCGCGCCCTCGCCGACGAACTTGCCTTCTTCTTGAAAAAGTGAGGGGCTTTTTCCGCCATACCTTCTTCCGTGGGGAAGGCATGGCGCAACGGGCGTAAAGAATGGGCGTCGGGCGGAATGCGAGGGGCGGAGAGGGAGCGGGAAAATAATTTCCGGAAAAAATAAAAACAGGGCGTGCATTTGCTTGCATTTTTTCATAAAAAGGTATATAAATATGCCGCTATGAAAGTTTTGCAGCCGCAGACGCACCCGCAGGCGGTGCAAGCCGTCCCCGCAGCCGCGCTTCCCCAACCACGCAGACATCATATTCGGAGCGCCCTTCTGGGCGCGCTCAAGAGCCACGTCGTGCTGCTCGTCGCCATCGTTGCGGCGGCGGTGACGTGCTTTTTTGTGCCCTTCGACGCGGAATATGCCGGCTACTTCGACCTCACCACGCTCTCCTGCCTCTTCTGCACGCTGGCGGTCGTGAGCGCCCTCAAAGAGCGCCGCTTTTTCGAGTGGCTCGCGGGCAAGATCGTCACGGCGTTCGGCAATATGCGCCGCGTCACCTTCGCGCTCGTCTTTGTCACCTATTTCGGCTCGATGGTGATGGCGAACGACATGGCGCTCGTCACCTTCCTGCCGCTCGGCTATTTTGTCCTCTCCTCCTGCAAGAAGGAGCAGCACACCGCGTTCATCTTCATCATGCAGAACATCGCGGCGAACCTCGGCGGGATGCTCACGCCCTTCGGCAATCCGCAGAATCTGTACCTCTATTCCTACTACTCCATCGGCGCGGGGGAATTTTTCGCCATCATGGCGCTGCCCTTTGCGGTCGCCTTCGTGCTCATCGCGGGAACGTGCTTTGTGATAAAGCCCGAGCCCGTCAGGTTGGAGACGCCGCCCGCCGAGGCGCCCTGTGCGTGGCGGATGGCGGTCTACTTCGCCCTGTTCGCGCTCTCGGTGATGATCGTGTTCCGCGTCTTTGCCTGGTACATCGGGCTCATCGTCGTCACGCTCGCCCTCCTCATCCTCGAACCCAAGAGCTTTCTGCGCGTCGATTACGCGTTGCTGCTCACGTTCTGCGCCTTCTTCATCTTCTCGGGCAACCTCGCGCGCATCCCCGAGGTGCGCGCCGCGTTGAGCGCCCTCGTGGGGGCGTCCGCACTGCTCGTGGGAACGGCGTCCTGCCAGGTCATCAGCAACGTACCCTCCGCCGTTCTGCTCTCGCGCTTTACGTCCGACTATAAAAATCTGCTCGTTGCCGTCAACATCGGCGGGCTGGGGACGCCCGTCTCCTCGCTCGCGAGCCTCATCACGCTCGGGGAATACCGCCGCCGCGCGCCCGGGAAGACGCTGCGCTATCTTGCGCTCTTCTCCCTCATCAACTTCTCCTTCCTCGCCGTTCTCATCGGAACGGGGTATCTGAACGCGCTCCTCCTCGGCTGAATTTTATCTCATTTTTTCTGCGGGAGACCCCATAGACGGGGTTTCCCGATTTTTTTACGGGAAATTTTCAAAAAGGGGTACACAACGGCGCGAAAATGTGGTATGATGAATATTATTCTGCCGAGGGGGGGGAGCATGGACAGACCGAAAGATAGTTTGAGTCCGAAGATCGACGCCGACAAGGCGTGGTATCTCGCGCTCCTCGACAAGGACGCCCAGCGCGCCTATGAGGAGGCGCACCTTGCGAACGTGCTGCGCCGCTTAAAGCGCGTCTACCTTCTGCGCATCCAACAGCGCATCGCGCAGGCGAAGGCGGAAATTGCCGCCCTGCGGGAAAAGGAGGGGTATTCGGCGGAGGACTTCCGCGCAGTGCAGGAGAAGAATGCGGAGGTCGCCGCCCTCAAAAAAAAGCTCGAGGAGTACCGCCCCTTCTTCTCCGAGCCCTACTTTGCGCGCATGGACGTCGTGGACGACAAAGAGGGGTACAACAGCTACTATATCGGCAAGCACGGGGACGTCAATCTGGAGATCGTCGATTGGCGCGCGCCGCTCGCCGTCCGGTACTATCAGAAGAGCCGCGTTCACTTCACCATCAACGAATACGACTACCGCACCGTGCTGCGGCGGGCGTTGAGCGTCAAGAACGGAAAGCTGCTCGACTTCCGCAACGAATATCTCTCGGTGAAGGACGTGCTCTCGCCCGAGGAGATCGCGGGGCGGGACGAGGAGATCCTGTTCGATCCGTACCTGCGCGACATCATCCGCAGCCGCAAGGACGACGTCAAGGTGCGCGACATCATCCGCACCATCCAGGAAAAGCAGTTCGACATCATCACCCTGCCCGAGCGGGAGAGCTTTGTTCTGCAGGGGTGCGCGGGCAGCGGCAAGACGATGATCATGCTGCACCGTCTGAGTTATCTCATGTACAACAACGAGAGCCTGCGCCCCGGGGACGTGCTCGTCATCACGCCGTCGGACAGCTTCAACGCCTTTATCGACGAGCTCTCGCAGATGCTCGAGCTGGAGCGCGTGCGCACCACCACGCTGGGAGAGTACTACTTCCGCGTTCTGAAGGGGGAGGGGATCGACCTGAAGGCGCGCATCCTGCCCGAGCGGGAGGACGGGGCGTATCTTGCCTATCTCTATTCCCCCGCCTTCCCTGCCGACCTGAAGGCGCGCATCAACAAGCTGTATGAGGAGATCCGCGCGCTGTTTGCCGCCGAGGAGTGCCGCGCCGTCGCGCGCGAGGTGCTCGAAGGCTGCCGCCGCCGCATGGAGAAGTTCACCCGCGTGAAGAACGCTTCCCTGCGCGTCCGCCGCGCCGTTCTGGGGGAGCTCAAAGAGAACAAGCAGGGCGGGTTTTATTTCACCAAACCCTTCCGCGCCATGATGAGCGCCTTCGTGCAGGCGGAGGACTTTTTGCGCTTCGTGCTCGACGAGCCGCCGCGCACACCCGACTATTTCTTCCGCCAGTTTGCCGAATTTTACCGCTGCGCCCACTTCATCGCCGCGAACGGGGAGAAGGTGTTCGCGCGCGCGGACGAGGATCTCTGCGCGCTCCTTTCTTCCATCGACAAGGAGATCGCCGACCTCAAACGCTACCGCCAGCGGCGGGGCACGGAGGAGGTGCTCACCTATGCCGACCGCATCGCCCGCCGAGAGGAATTGAAGGAGGAGGCGCAGGCTGTGCGCGGCGTCATCGCGGACATGGGTGGGGGATCGGCGCTCTTTTGCGAGTTCTTCTCTGTTCTGCGCCAGGCCCGCTATTGCGTCGATCTTGGCAGATGCGAGAACGCTGCCGACATCGCGCGCTGGCTGTACCGCGAGACGGTGAAAAAATATAAGGCGAAGTTCGGCATGAAGGGGGTGTACCCCTCGGACGGGTACGCGCTGTGCAGCGTGCTCGCCGCGGCGGGCAGGCGCCTTCTTCCCCGCTACGGGCTGGTGTTCGTGGACGAGGGGCAGGACATCTCGCAGGGGGAGTACGAACTGCTGCGCACCATCCATGCGGACGCGGCGTTCAACATATACGGCGACGTCAAGCAGAACATCACCCCGTGGCGCGGCATTTCCGATTGGTCGGCGCTCGGGGAGAAGGTCTACACGCTCGACCAGAACTACCGCAATACCAACGAGATCGTGGAATACGTCGCCTCGGTGCTGGACGCCGACATGAAGCCCATCGGGCTGGAGGGAGAGCCCGTTGTCACCCTCCCTATGCGCAAGCTCTCCGCCTTTTTCCGCGGAAAGCAGGGATCGAAAGCCGTCATCGCGCGCGAGGAGGAGCTGCCGCTCTTTGAAAAGCGCGGGTTCCGCCGCCTGCCTGCAGACGGCAAACTCAGCCGTTCCTCCGTCAACGTGTTGAGCGTGTTCGAGAGCAAGGGGCTGGAATTCTCCGCCGTGGCAGTCTTTGACAGGGGCATGACCCGCCACGAGAAGTATATCGCCTGCACGCGGGCGCTGCGCGATCTTGCGATCGTCGAAGCGCCGTGACGGGGGAGGGAACATGAAGGACATTTTTCTGCTGGACGTGGACGACACGCTCCTCGACTTCGGGCGGGCGGAGCGCGAACAGGTGCTCGACACCCTCCGCGCGCACGGCATTCCCGCAGGCGAGGGGGCGGCGGAGCGCTTTCACGCCATCAATGCGCGGCTGTGGAAGCAGCTCGAACGGGGGGAGACGACGCGCGCGGAGCTCATCGTCGAGCGCTTTCGACTGCTTTTGCGCGAGCTGGGCGCGGCGGGGGACGCGCAGGCGCTCTCCGCGCACTTCTTCGGCGGGATGGGACAGCGCGCCTATCCGCTCGCGGGGGCGGAGGAATTTTTGCGGGCGCTCTCTGCGCGCGGGAGGGTGTATGCCGTCACCAACGGTTCCAAGGTATTGCAGCGGCGGCGCATGGCGGCGGCGGGCATCCTGCCCTGTTTCACCGACGTCTTTATCTCGGAGGAGGTGGGCTGCAACAAGCCGCAGGAGGGGTATGTGCGCCACGTCGCGGAGCACATCCCCCGCTTTTGCAGGGAACGCGCCGTGTACGTCGGCGACAGCCTCACCTCGGACATGGTATGCGCCGAGCGGCTGCACGTCGATTTTATTCTGTTCGGCAGAGCCCGCCCCGCGGGGTATGCGGGCATGGTCGCGGAGGATCACCGCGCGGCGCTTGCACTCATCGATACGCTCTGATCCGTTTCGGAGCGTATTTTTTTGCCGCAACGCAACGTTTCGCATTTGTAACAGACTTTTTACGTTCAGGCGCTTGACAGTCCGGGGGAGAGTGCTATACTATGAAAGGGTAGAAGAACCGTCGGAGCGAGTATGGCAGAAAACATCATCGAAGTGGAGCATCTGGAAAAGTCGTACGCCAATATCCGCGCCGTGAAGGACATCTCCTTTGCGGTGGAGAAGGGGGAGATGTTTTCCTTCCTCGGCGTGAACGGCGCGGGAAAGAGCACCACCGTCAATATCCTGTGTACCCTGCTCAAAAAGGACGCGGGCAGCGTGCGCATCGCGGGGCATGATCTGGACAGCGCCCCCAACGCCATCCGTCCGCTGCTGGGCGTGGTGTTTCAGGGCAGCCTGCTGGACGATCTGCTCACCGTGCGCGAAAATCTGAAAGTGCGCGCGGCGTGTTACGGCATCCGCGGCAAAAAGTGGCTTGCCCGCCTGGCGCAGCTGGAGGAACTGCTCGATCTCGGAGAGATCCTCGACCGCCCCTTCGGCAGGCTCTCGGGCGGACAGCGCCGCCGCGCGGACATTGCGCGCGGGCTGGTGAACGAGCCGCAGCTGCTCTTTCTGGATGAACCCACCACGGGGCTGGATCCGCAGACGCGCAAGTCGGTATGGGAGACGGTGGCGCGCCTGCGCCATGAGACGGGCATGACCGTCTTTCTCACCACCCACTACATGGAGGAGGCGAACGCCTCCGACCGCGTCATCATCATCGACGGGGGAGAGCTGGTCGCCGACGACACGCCCGCGCAGCTCAAGAATCGCTATTCGCGCAACTACCTCTACCTGTACGGGGTGCGGGAGGACGCGCTGCGGGATACGGGCATCGCCTTCGAGGATGCGAACGGCGGCGTGCGCGCCGCCATGACGGCGGACGAAGCGCGCACATTTCTGAGCGCATATCCCGCCCTCGCCGCCGACTTTGAGTTCATGAAGGGGGACATGGACGACGTGTTCCTCGCCGTGACGGGCAAAAAACTGACGGGAGGTGCGCAATGAACGGCTATGCGCTCTGGCTGCTCACCCGCCGCAATCTGAAGATCTTTTTGAAGGACAGGGCGAACGTCTTTTTCTCGCTGCTCGCGCCCCTCATCGTGCTGGCGCTCTATGTGCTGTTTCTGGGGCGCATCCAGGAGGACGGCCTGCTCGCCGTGCTCGAGGGCATGGGCATTCAGGGAGGCGGCGATCAGATTGCGGCGTTCAGCGACAGCTGGATGCTGGCGGGCTGTATGTCCTGCGCCTGCATCACCGTGCCGCTGTGCGCCTGCGGCATCATGATCCAGGACAAGGCGCGCGGTATCACGCAGGATCTGTTCATCTCGCCCGTTGCAAGGTGGGTGACGCCCGCGGCGTACTTTTGCTCGGTGGTGGCGGCGGGGCTTGCCATCGGCGCCATCGTACTTGCAGTCTGCTTTGTTTGGCTGGCGGCGTCGGGAATGTGGCTGCTCTCTCTGCCGGACGTGCTCGGCTGCATTGGCGCGTTCATCCTCTCCGTCATCTCCTCGTCCACGCTGCTCGTGTTCGTGGTGAGTTTCTTCCGCTCGCAGGGAGCGTTTACGGCGCTCAACATCATTTTGGGAACGGTGGTCGGCTTTCTCATCGGGGCATATATGCCCATCAGCTATTTTCCCGATGCCGTACAGAAGTTTACCTACTTCATTCCCGGGAGCTATACGGCGGGACTGTTCCGAAACTTTATGATGCGGGGCGCGCTCGAAGAGATCGCGCAGCTCTCACCCGCCTTTGCCGAAGGACTTAGGAGCGAATTTTCCCTCACATTCGACTTTTTCGGGGCAGAGGTGGGAATTTCCGCCATGTTTGTCGTACTCGCCGCCGTTGCGGCGGTGTTTGCGGGATTGAACGTGCTTGCGGCAGTCCTGCGCAAAAAAGCATAAGGAGCATTTTATGGAACCACATCTGCCGGCGGAGGGCGCAGAAGTCGTCCGCGCGGAAAATCTGAGAAAGACATTCACGCTCTCGCGCAAACAGCAGCGTCTGGAGCGCACCGCGCTCACGCGCAAGGTCGCCGTGGACGGGCTGTCCTTCTCCGCCTACCGCGGGGAGATCTACGGTCTGCTCGGTCCCAACGGCGCGGGCAAGACGACGACGCTGCGCATTTTGTCCACGCTCATCTCCCCCGATTCGGGCGACGCCTTTGTGTGCGGGCACTCCGTGACGAGGGAGCCGCACAAGGTGCGCGACGCCATCGGGTTCATGACGAGCGAACTCAAGCTGGAAAACTTCTTTACGCCGTCCTATCTCTTTGACTTCTTCGGCGCCATGCACGGCGTGGAGAAGGGCGCGCTCGCCGCGCGTAAGGCGGAGCTGTTTGAGCGCTTCGGCATCGACCGCTTTGCCGAGGTGAAGGTGCGCGACCTCTCCACGGGGATGCTGCAAAAGGTGTCCCTCGTCATCTCCATCGTGCACGATCCCGCCGTCGTCATCTTCGACGAGCCGACCAACGGGCTGGACGTTCTGACGGCGAAGGTCGTCACCGACTTTTTGCTCGAACTCAAGGCGATGGGCAAGAGCATCCTCTTGTCCACGCACATCTTCTCCCTCGTCGAAAAACTGTGCGACAGGGTGGGCGTCATCATCGACGGAAAGATGGCTGCGGACGGGACGCTGGGGGACGTGTGCGGTGATATGACGCTCGAGGACAGATTTTTTGAGATCTACCGCACGGTGAAGGGGGAGACGGTATGAAGCTGCTCGCGCTCATCAAAAAGGAATTTTCCCGCTTTTTCGGCGATCCCAAACTGCTCGTCACCATGATCTTGCCGGGGCTGCTCATCTACCTCATCTATACCGTGATGGGCAGCGCCATCTTCGGCGGAGAGGAGCAGACGGACTATGCGTTCAAAGTGTACGTCTCGGGCGAATCGCAGGCGGTGACATATATCGACGCCGCCGTGCAGGAGAGCGGCTACGAGGCGGAGTATATCTACCTCCCCGCGGAGGGCGTGGACGAGGAGACCGCCCGCAGCGAGGTGCGGGAGGGGAAGGCGTCGGCGCTTCTTGCGTTCAGCGAGGATTTCGACGGGGTGATCGCGGACACGGGTGCCTCGGACGCCGTGCCGTCCGCGCTGCTCTACTATAATTCCGAGGACGCGGCAAGTTCTGCGTTCGCCTCGCTCGCGGGCGCCATTCTGGACGCCTACGGCAGATCCTTCGTCTTCACCATGCAAAACAGCGTGGAGGCGGCGGACATCGCGCAGACCATGATGGCGGGGCTGCTGCCCATGCTCATCGTCGTGTTCGTGTTCTCCGCCTGTATGTCGGTGACGCTCGAATCGGTGGCGGGCGAAAAGGAGCGCGGCACGCTCTCCACCATCCTCGTCACCTCCGCGCGCAGAACGGACATCGCTCTCGGCAAGGTGCTGCCCTTGTCCTGCGTGTCCCTCATCGGCGCGGCGAGCAGCTTTCTGGGCGTAGCGCTCTCCCTGCCCACGCTGATGGGCATCTCGGTGGACGCCGCCGTCGCGGGCGTGAGCGCGCTCGGCTATGTGCTTCTTTTTCTGCTCATCGTCTCCGTCGTGCCCCTCATCGTCGGGGCGATCGCCACGGTGTCCACGCTCTCGCGCACCGTCAAGGAGGCGTCGGGCTATACGAGCGTTTTGATGATCCTCATGATGGTGCTCTCCATCGTCACCGCCTTTGTTTCGGGCATCGGGGGCTGGGTCACCGCCGTGCCCGTCCTCAACGCCGTCGTCGCCATGCAGGGCATTTTGACGGGCGCGCCCGTCGTGTGGCAGTGCCTCGTCTCCGTGCTCGCAAATCTTGCGTATACGGCGATCCTCATCCTCGTCATCGCGCGGCTGCTCTCGAGCGAGCGCGTGATGTTCGGAAAGTGAAAAAATGGAAAGTCCGTGAGGGCTTTCCCTTTTTTCATCCTGTAAAGAGCGCTTTTGTGATGGTTTTTTGCGGGGGGATCCCTCGTCGCCGAGGGGCGCGCGTCAAAAGACGCGCGCCCCTCGGCTCTGTCGGAATGACGGGGTGGGCGGGGGGATCGCAGCGTAAAGAACTGTGCGGGCACGACAATCCCTCAGTCACTTCGTGACAGCTCCCTTTGCACAAGGGAGCCTTTTTTGTTTTGTCGCCGTTTTCGGTGGGGGGCTTTCCCTCGGCTCTGTCGGAATGACAAAGCGGGTGATATGCACCCCAAAAGTTGGACAGACTTTTGGAGGTGCATATTTTATGGCAAAAAAAGGAAGTAAGCAGAAA
>CALVTL010000010.1 GCA_944362555.1 uncultured Clostridia bacterium | reverse complement strand
CAATGAGCGACGCCGCTAGCGGTCACGGTTTTTGCCCACAATGGCAAAAACCTCAGTTCGCCACGCGCGCACACCACGCCGTGGTGATGCGCATAACGCGCGGCTCACCCCCCACGGGGAAGCCTTCCTCTTCTCTCGACTCCCCTGTGCAAGGGGAGGCGTCTGCGATTGAAAAGAGCAGACGGAGGAGTTGTCATGCACGCGCGACACCAACCTTTACAACCCTCCCGCCTCGCTTCGCTCGGCACCCTCCCTTACACAGGGAGGGCAAGGGTAGAGATAATAGCCCGCTACGCTCGGCACCCTCCCGAATAGGGCTCCCGCAAAAAGACGCAATATTTTTATGGGATTTTCACAGGGAGGGCAAGGGTTTTAGATATTATAACGTGTTCTCAATTCAATTCTGCTCATCGGCAAAGCCTCAATCGAACCCTGCGACTATCGCGGGGGGGGGCTTATACAAACAAAAAGCCCCCGAAAGCCTGCGCGGGACAGGCTTTCGGGGGTCAGGTCTGCAATGCAGGATCACAAATTCCAGATGAGCTTTGCGTAGTCGGTGACCGAGCGGTCGGCGGAGAACTTGCCGACGGACGCCATGTTCACAAGGCACTTTTTGTTGAACTCGTCGCTGCCGAAGTCGTAGAGAAGCTGCGTCTTGACGCGCACATAGTCGGCAAAATCATACAGAACGAGGTATCTGTCGGGCTCGTATCCCGACGTCATGCTCTCAAAGAGCTTTTGCAGCATCCCCGAATCGTCTTGGAAGGTGCCGTCCACGAGCGTCATGAGGGCGCGCTTCAGGCGGGGGTTCTGCTCGATGATCTCGCGCGGGCAATAGAACTGCTTGATGGCAGCGACCTCTTCCACCGTCGCGCCGAAGATATAGTTGTTCTCGCTGCCCGCCTCCTCGCAGATCTCGACGTTTGCGCCGTCCAGCGTGCCGAGGGTGACGGTGCCACCCAACATAAACTTCATGTTGCTCGTGCCCGACGCCTCCATGCCCGCAAGGGAGATCTGTTCGGAGATGTCCGCCGCGCAGACGATCTTCTCCGCATAGGAGACATTGTAGTTCTGCACGAACACTACCTTCATCTTGTCGGCGACTTCCGCGTCGGAGTTGACGAGGCGCGCGATCTCGTTGATGAACTTGATGACCGCCTTCGCCATATAGTACCCTGGCGCAGCCTTGGCGCCGAAGATGAACGCCGTGGGCGGGAAGTCGGTGATGTCGCCGTCCTTGATGCCGAAGTAGTACCAGAGCACGGAGAGCGCATTGAGCATCTGCCGCTTGTACTCATGCAGGCGTTTGACCTGCACGTCGAAGATGAAGTCGGGAGAGAGCTCCACGCCCTCATGCTCGGCGATGTAGGCGGCGAGCTTTTGCTTGTTCTCCTGCTTGATGCGCACGAACTCGGGCAGCATCTCCCCGATGAAGGGCTTTATTTTTTTGAGCTCGGGAAGGCGGGTGTGCCATACGGTGCCGATCTTGGAGTCGATGAGGCGCGCCATCTTCGGATTATTGAGCAGCATCCACCTTCTCGGCGTGATGCCGTTGGTGATGTTGACGAACTTTTCGGGATAGCGCTCGTACCAATTTTTAAAGGTCTGCGTCTTTAAGATGTTGGTGTGGATCTCGGCAACGCCGTTGACGTGCGCGGAGACATAGATGGCGAGGTTCGCCATGTGCACCACGTTGTCGCGCACGATATAGAAGTAGTTGGGGTCGACGCCCTCGGAGGAGAGGCGCTGCTGGCAGGCGACGATCTGCTCGTAGACATCGGGCAGAAGGTCGGAGAGGGCGAGCGCGTCCCACTTTTCGAGCGCCTCCGCCATGATGGTGTGGTTGGTGAAGTTGAAGCACTTATGGCAGACGTCGAACGCCTCCTCAAAGGAGAGCCCCTCCGTCTGCAGGATGCGCAGAAGCTCGGGGATGGCGATGACGGGGTGCGTATCGTTGAGCTGGAAGCACCACTTTTCGGGCAGCGCTTTGAGGTCCTTGCCCGCCGCCTTGAACTTTTTCACGATGTCCTGAAGGGAGGCGCTCACCATAAAGTACTGCTGGCGAAGGCGCAGGATCTTTCCCACCATCGTGTTGTCGTTGGGGTACAAGACGTCGGTGATCTTGGTGGCGTTAAAATTCTCGTTCGCCTTCACCTCGCCGCGCATCTCGTTGAAAGAGGCGAAGTCGAACGCCTGAACGGGCTCGCTCTGCCACAGGCGCAGCGTGTTGACGACGCCGTTCTTATAGCCGAAGATGGGCATATCGTAGGGAACGGCGCGCACCGTCTGGTCGGCGAACCTGACGAGCACGGCGTCGCGGTCGACGCGCACGCTCCACGGGTCTCCCCATTTGAGCCAATCGTCCCCTTCCTCGTGCTGGAAGCCGTTTTCAAACGTCTGACGGAACAGCCCGTAGCGGTAGCGGATGCCGTAGCCGTCGAGGGCGATGTCCTTGGAGGCGGCGGATTCAAGGTAGCAGGCTGCGAGCCTTCCGAGCCCCCCGTTGCCGAGCGCCGCGTCCTCCACCTCTTCAAACTGGTTGAGGTCCTCGCCCACGCTCTTCAAAGCGTCCCCCACTTCCTCTAAAATGCCGAGGTTCAGAAGGTTGGAATAGATGGCGCGCCCCATTAAAAACTCTGCCGAGAAATACCCGCAGCGGCGGCGGTTGGACTTCTTCTCCCTGCTCCAATCGGCGTACGCCTCCTCCATCACCGCCTTGGAGACGGCGTTGTAGAGCTCTCTTCTCCCTGCCGACTTCATGTCGCAGGCATAGTCCGAATTGAGGACGCGTTCCACGTCCGCAAGAAAGGTCTTTTTATCGAATTTCATATCTGCTCCCCGTCCGCAAACATCGAGCGGACCACAATATCTTGTATTCGCATGACGAAAAAAGTGCCACTTTTTCCGACACTTGCCCCCATTTTACCACACGCGCCCATCGTTGTCAATCGCTTTTTTTGCCCCCCGTTCCCCTTTCCGCGAATGATCGCAGAAAATATTTTCCGACAATTTTTTACATTTTGTCAAATTGTATTGAAATATCGACGCAGATATGATATAATAGGTATAATGTCATGCAGTTTCGCCGCCGCACGGCGCGCGGCAGATATGATGAAAGACGAAGATATATGATCAGGAGGTTGTTATGAAAGAGTGCGAAGCATCGTGCGGAACGCCCGAACAGCTTGAAAAGCTCAAAGCTGTCATCGAGGAATCCCGCTCGACGCCGGGCTGCCTCATGCACATCTTGCAGGAGGCGCAGGGCATCTACGGATACCTGCCCATGCCCGTGCAGAAGACCATTGCGGAGGGGCTGAATATTTCGCTTGCCGAAGTATACGGCGTCGTCACCTTCTACTCCCAGTTCTCTTTGAACCCCAAGGGCAAGTACCGCATCAGCGTCTGCCTCGGCACGGCGTGCTATGTGAAGGGGTCGGACAAGATCTTGGAGGAAGTGGAAAAGGAGCTGGGCATCAAGTGCGGCGAATGCACGCCGGACGGGCTGTTCTCCATCGACAGCTGCCGCTGCGTCGGCGCGTGCGGGCTTGCGCCCGTCATGACCATCAACGAGGACGTGCACGGCAAACTCACGCCCGACATGGTCAAGGGCATCCTTGACAAGTACAGAAAGGAGGCACAGGCATGACCATCCAGGAACTTGAAGCCATCCGCAAGAAGAAAAAGCCGCTCATCGACGTGCGGCGCGTCGTGCGCGAACAGGGCGAAAAGCTCGCCAAACAGACGGGATACAGAAAGCAGGTGCTCGTCTGCGGCGGTACGGGCTGCACCTCCTCCAACTCCATGAAGGTCATCGAGCAGCTCGAAGCCTCGCTCAATGAACTCAACATCAAAGACGTCCTCATCGTCAAGACGGGGTGCTTCGGGCTGTGCGCCCTCGGCCCCATCATGATCGTCTACCCCGAGGGCGCGTTCTATGCGCAGATGACGCCCGAACACGTCAAGACGGTGGCGGAAAAGCACCTTGTCAAGGGCGGATCCATCGTCAAAGAGCTCTTATACCAGGGCACGGTCGCCGCAGACGGCTCCATCATCCCCTTCGCGGAGACCCCCTTCTATAAAAAGCAGATGCGCATCGCGCTCCGCAACTGCGGCGTCATCGCCCCCGAGGACATTGAGGAAGCCATCGCCGCGGGCGACTATGCGGCGCTCGAAAAAGTGCTCACCTCCATGACGCCCGACGACGTCATCAACGAGATGCTCGCCTCCGGGCTGCGCGGCAGGGGCGGCGCGGGCTTCCCCACGGGCAGAAAGTGGTCGTTCGCCAAGGCGTCGCAGGGGGACATCAAATACGTCTGCTGCAACGCCGACGAGGGCGACCCCGGCGCGTTCATGGACCGCTCCGTTCTGGAGGGCGACCCCCACTGCGTGCTCGAGGCGATGACCATCGCAGGCTATGCCATCGGCGCCCATCAGGGCTACATCTATGTGCGTGCGGAATACCCCGTCGCCGTCGAACGTTTGAAGATCGCCCTTGCGCAGGCGCGCGAGCGCGGCTTGCTCGGCAAGAACATTTTAGGGCTCGGGTTTGATTTCGACATCGAGATCCGTCTCGGCGCAGGCGCCTTCGTCTGCGGCGAGGAGACGGCGCTCATGACCTCCATCGAGGGGCACCGCGGCGAACCCCGTCCCCGTCCCCCCTTCCCCGCCGTCAAGGGTCTGTTCGGGAAGCCCACCATCCTCAACAACGTGGAGACGTGGGCGAACGTCAACCCCATCATCTTAAACGGCGCCGCGTGGTTCGCCAAGATCGGCACCCCCACCTCGACGGGCACCAAGGTGTTCGCGCTGGGCGGCAAGATCACCAACGTCGGCCTTGTGGAAGTGCCCATGGGTACGACTTTGCGCACCATCGTCGAGGAGATCGGCGGCGGCATCCCTAACGGGAAGAAGTTCAAGGCGGCGCAGACGGGCGGACCTTCTGGCGGGTGCATCCCTGCGGAGTGCATCGACACCCCCATCGACTACGACAGCCTCATCGCCATCGGTTCCATGATGGGCTCGGGCGGCATGATCATCCTCGACGAGGATACCTGCATGGTGGACATCTCCAAGTTCTACCTTGAATTCACCGCCGACGAGAGCTGCGGAAAGTGTACGCCCTGCCGCATCGGCACCAAGCGTCTTTTGCAGCTCCTCACCAAGATCACCGAGGGCAAGGGCGAACCCGAGGACCTTGTGAAGATCGAGGAGCTCGCCTCCCACATGAAGCAATCCTCGCTGTGCGCGCTGGGACAGTCCGCGCCCAACCCCATCCTCTCGACGCTGCGCTATTTCCGCCAGGAATACGTCGACCACATCGAGAAGAAGCACTGCGACGCGGGCGTGTGCAAGGCGCTGCTCACCTATTCCATCGATCCCACCAAATGCCGCGGCTGCACGCTGTGCGCGCGCAACTGTCCGACGCACGCCATCTCGGGGAAGGTCCGCGAGGCGCACGTCATCGACAAGGACATCTGCATCAAGTGCGGCGTATGTATGCAAAACTGCAAGTTCGGCGCAGTTGTGAGAAGCTGAGGTGATAACAATGGCTAAAGACGTAACATTGACCATCAACGGAATTTCCGTCACCGTTCCCGAGGGAACGACCATTCTGCAGGCGGCGAGAAAGGCGCACATCGAAATTCCCACGCTGTGCTACTTAAAGGACGTCTCCTGCGTCGGCTCCTGCCGTATGTGCGTCGTGGAAGCGACGGGCGCGAGAGGGCTGGTCGCGGCGTGCGTGTACCCCGTCGCCGAGGGCATGGAGGTGCGCACCAACACCGAGAAGTGCCGCGAGAGCAGAAAGATGACGCTCGAACTGCTCCTCTCCAAGCACAAGAAGAAGTGCCTCTCCTGCGAGAGAAACCACAACTGCGAGCTGCAGAAGCTCTCCTTGGGCTACGGCGTGGACGAGGACCGGTTCAAGGGCGAGGACTTCGTGCTCCCCATCGACACCTCCGCTCCCTATGTGGTGCGCGACAACGACAAATGCATCAACTGTATGCGCTGCGTGGCGGCGTGCAGAAAGCAGCACGTCAACGCCATCGGTCCCATCGGCAGAGGGTTCAACGTGCACATCGGCAGCGCGTTCGATATGCCCCTCTTTGAATCGGTGTGCGTCGGCTGCGGACAGTGCATCGTCGCCTGCCCCGTGGGCGCACTCTCCGAGCGCTCCACCATCGACGAAGTGTGGAAGGCGTTCGCCGACCCCACCAAAAAGGTGGTGTTCTTCACGGCGCCCTCCATCCGCGCGACGCTGGGCGAGGCGTTCGATATGCCCATCGGCACCAACGTGGAGGGCAAGATGGTGGCTGCCATCCGCCGCCTCGGCCCCTGCGAGGTGTTCAACATGGACGTGACCGCCGACCTCACCATCATGGAGGAGGCGAGCGAGCTCATCAACCGCATCAAGACGGGCAAGCCCATGCCCATGTTCACCTCCTGCTGCCCCGCGTGGATCAAGTTCGTGGAGCAGAAGTACCCCGAAATGATCCCCCACCTCTCCTCGTGCAAATCGCCCCAGCAGATGTTCGGCGCGCTCTTAAAGACGTATTGGTGCGAAAAACACCACATCCGTCCCGAGGATCTTTTCACCGTCTCCGTCATTCCCTGCACGGCGAAGAAGTACGAGTGCCACCGCCCCGAGATGGAGGGCGAAGTCAACGCCGCCATCACGACGCGCGAACTTGCGCGCATGATCAAGACGGCGGGCATCAAGTTCACCGAACTTCCCGACGAGGAATTCGACAATCCCTTTGCCACGGCGACGGGCGGCGGCGCCATCTTCGGCGCGACGGGCGGCGTCATGGAGGCGGCGCTCCGCACGGCGGCGCATATGCTGGACGGCAGCTTTGAAGTGCTCGACTTCTTTGCGGTGCGCGGCACCAACCCCATCAAGGAGGCGACCTATCTCGTGGCGGGACACACGCTGCGCGTCGCCGTCTGCTCGGGGCTCGAGAACGCGGCGGCACTGCTCGAAGAGATCAAATCGGGCGAGAAGCACTACGATTTCATCGAGGTGATGGCGTGCCCCGGCGGCTGCGTCAACGGCGGCGGTCAGCCCACCCTCTCGGACAGCATCCGCAACACGGTGGAACTCAAAGAGTCGCGCGCGAAGGCGCTCTACATGAGCGATTCGCACAACGAACAGCGCCGCTCCTCCGATTCCCCCGTCATCGATATGCTCTACGACGACTACTTCATCTTCCCCAACAGCCCCAAGGCGCACGAGGTGCTGCACACCAAGTATAAGGAAGACAAGCGCATTTGACCCTTCGCACAACAAAAAATCCATCGGAATCGATCCGATGGATTTTTTTATTTCCCCCGCGCGGTGCGCGGAGGCGTTCCTGCGGCGGAAGGGGGATCCGCCGCGAAAAACGCTTACAGGAGCGACTTATAGAGGGCGATGATGTCCTCTTTGGTGGGATCCTTGGGGTTCCCGGGACGGCAGGCGTCGTCCATGGCGGACTGCGCCAAAAAGTCGAGGTCCTCTTCCTTCACGATATTTTTGAGGTCCTTCGGGATGCCGACGTCCTCGGAGAGCTTGCGGACGGCAGCGACGGCAGCCTTGCGCGCCTCGGCGAGCGTCATCTTGTCGACGCCCTCCACGCCCATCGCTTTGGCGATGTCGCGGTACTTCTCCCCCGTCGCCTCGGCGTTATATTCCATGACGGTGGGAAGAAGGATGGCGTTGGCGACGCCGTGCGGCGTATCATACAATGCGCCCAAAGGGTGCGCCATGGAGTGGACGATGCCCAGCCCCACGTTGGAGAAGCCCATGCCCGCGATGTACTGCCCCAGAGCCATGCCCTCGCGCCCTTCGGGGGTGTTGGCGACGGCGCCGCGCAGCGACTTTGCGATGATCTCGATGGCTTTTAAGTGGAACATATCGCTCATCGCCCATGCGCCCTTGGTGATGTAGCCCTCGATGGCGTGGGTCAGGGCGTCCATGCCCGTGGCAGCCGTCAGCCCCTTGGGCATGGAGCTCATCATGTCGGGATCGACGACGGCGACGACGGGGATGTCGTGCACGTCCACGCACACCATCTTGCGGTTCTTCTCGGCGTCCGTGATGACATAGTTGATGGTGACTTCCGCCGCGGTGCCCGCCGTCGTCGGGACGGCGATGATGGGAACGCACTTATTCCTGGTGGGCGCGACGCCCTCCAGAGAACGCACGTCCGCAAATTCGGGGTTGGCGATGATGATGCCGATCGCCTTGGCGGTGTCCATGGAGGACCCGCCGCCGATGGCGACGATGCAGTCCGCGCCGCTCTTTTGGAAGGCTGCAACGCCCGTCTGCACGTTCTGAATGGTGGGATTGGGCTTGATGTCCGAATAGATCTCGTAGGCGATGTTCGCCCCGTCCAGAACGTCGGTCACCTTTTTTGTGACGCCGAACTTCAAAAGGTCGGGGTCGGAGCAGACGAAGCACTTTTTGAATGCTCTGCCCTTCACCTCGTTCGCAATTTCCTGAATTGCGCCCTTGCCGTGGTAGCTCGTCTCGTTGAGAACAAACCTGTTTGCCATAACTCTATCTCCTTATCAATATTTTTCAAAAGTTCCGATCCATATTTTTCCCCACCGCGTCAGCGCTCGCACGGATAGACGACGCCGAGCTGTCGGCGGCATTCGTCCAGAAGGCGCATGGTGTCGAGCGTCGCCTCCGGCGGGCAGAACGCACTCCGTGTGCGCCCCGCCGCGATCTCCTCCGCCGCCCTTGCAAGCTGCACGGCGTACTTTTTGGAGCTGTCCGAAAAGTGCTCGCTCCTACGCCCCATAAGCTGCGCCTCGGACGCGCAGTGGAAGTACGGCACGCGGATGACGCCCTCCGTCCCCTCGATGACGAACTCCTCGCCCTGCGCGTCCTCGACGGAGACGTAGAGCTCGGCGCAGAACGTGCCGTAATCGAGGCGGATGCGCTCGGTGACGTCCACGCCGCCGCGCACCTCACCCTCACAAAAAACGGCTTTCGGCATCCCGAACAGCTCATAGGCATAGCGCAGCGGATAGACGCCGATGTCAACGAGCGTGCCGCCTAAAAGCTCGGGCGAAGAAAAGCGCGGGATGTCGATATAGCGCTCGGCATACTTCGCCGTCACCCTGCGCACGGCGCCGATCGCCCCGCTTCGCAGCCATTCGCGCACCTTGTGCGCGGGCGCATTGAACCACGTCCACATTGCCTCGGCGAGGTACACCCCCCTTTGGCGGGCGAGCGCGAACGCCTCCTCCGCCTCGCGCAGGTTGACCGTGAACGGCTTTTCGCACAGAACGGGCACGCCCCGTTCCAGGCACAGACGGATATAGTCGAAGTGCTTGTTCGCCGTCATGGCGAGATACGCCGCCCGCACGCCGTGCGCGGCGATCGCCTCCTCCGCCGTGGGATATGCCGCGGCGCCGAATTGCTCCGCAAAGCGCTCCGCCCGCGCGGGCGTCCTGTTCCAGCACGCGCCGATGCGAATACCGCGCTCGCCCGCTATCTCACGGGCGACCTGCCCCGCGATGTTGCCGCATCCCAAAAACGCCCATTCAAACATCTTTTCCCCTCCCGAAATACCGGTACCTCTATTGTACCGCATATTCCGTCAGAGGTCAAGAAAATCTTTGCGGCAGGTGATGCCGAACAGCTCGATGAGCTTGAGCATATCGGCGTCTTTGATGGTATTCTTTCTCGGAAGGTGCGCCGTGAGCATATAGATCTGCGCGGCTTTTTCCACCGTCTCGATGAGCCCGAACGTCTCGTCCAAGGTCTTGCCCGCGCCGTAGATGCCGTGCATCGCCCAGACGACGAGGCGGAAATCCTTCATCTTGTTCGCCGTGGCGACGCCGATCTCCGCCGTGCCGCACAGCATCCACGGGAGCACCCCGACGCCCTCGGGGAAGACGACGATGCACTCCGTGCACATCTCCCAAAGAGTGTGGCTGAACTTCTTTTCGTCGAGCTCGTGCACATAGTTCATCGCGAGCGTGTTGGTGGGGTGCGAGTGCATGACGACGCGGTTCTCGGGGTCGACCGAAAGGCGCGCGATGTGGCTCATCATGTGCGCGGGGAACTCCGAGGTGGGTCTTCCGCCGCCCTTGTAGCCCCAGAGAAGCTCCACTTCCTTGCCGCCCTTGCCGATACGCACGACGCCGAGGTTCTCTTCGGGGTCTTTTTCGACATTCTTGAAGTACTTGCCCGTGCCCGTGACGATAAAGATCTTGCCCTCCAAGGGCGAGGCGTCGAAGTCCACCTCGTTGACGCCCATCAGCGGGATGGTGCGGATGACCTTGTCAAGGTCGAGATACTCTGCAACTTCCCTCTCGTCAAGAAGATAGCTGATGTTGCCGCCGTTTCTCTCGTCCCAGCCCAAACGGTACATATTGGCGGTCGTTTCACACATTTCGCGCACGAAGGGCGCCGTTAAAATATCCTTCATTTTCTCTCCTCCAGAATGGTTTTTTCGTATTCTGCGATGGTTTCAAAATAATCGTCATCGAGCCCGCTCTCTTTGAGGTACTCCTCCCACACCTCGCCGAAGGGCAGCATTTTGACGCGCTCCTGCAAATACATGAGGCGGGTGAACTCCCCCTTTTCCTGCGCTTCCTTCATCTGCCCGTTGGGAAGGAGCAGCGCAAAAAGGAGCGCCTTTTGGACGGAGCGCTGCCCCGTCACCCAAGCGAACACGCGGTTGATGGAGGCGTCGAAGTAATCGAGTGCGATCTTCACCCTTCCGAGCGCGTCGTTCCTCACGACTTCCTTCATGATCTCTTTGAGTTCATCCTCGAAGATGACGACGTGGTCGGAGTCCCATCGAACGGGGCGGGAGACGTGCAGCGCAACGTTCTCGTGGAAGCAGAGCATGGAAGGGATCTTGTCGGAGACGACTTCCGTCGGGTGATAGTGCCCGTTGTCGAGGAGGGAGCAGATGCCGCGCGTCGCCGCATAGTTCTGGCAGAATTCGTTGCTGCCCACCGTGTAACTCTCCACGCCGATGCCGAACACCTTGCTCTCGATGGCGGGGATGACCCACGCCTTATCGTACCCTTCGAGTATCTCGTCCAAAGACTGCGCGTATCTTTGGCGGGGTCCGAGGCGGTCGGCGGGGATGTCCTTATAGCCATCGGGGATCCAGATATTGACAAGGCAGGGGCTGCCCATCTCTTTGCCGAGATAGGCTGCGATCTCCATGCAGCGCCTGCCGTGCTCCACCCAGAACTTGCGCGTCGCCTCGTCGGGCGAGGAGAGCGTCAGGCCGTCCTTCATTTTGGGGTGCGCGAAGAAGGTCGGGTTGAAGTCGATGCCATCGAGCCCGTGTTCCTTTGCGAACCTGACCCACGGCGCGAAGTGTTCGGGGCGGTAGCCGTCGCGGTCCGCCTTCCCCTTGTCCTTGCCGAGAAAGGCGTAGCTCGCGTGGATATTGATGCGCTTTTTGCCGGGCATCAGGGAGAGCGCGAAGGCGTAGTCCGCCATCAGCTCCTCGGGCGTTCTTGCGCGCCCGGGGTAGTTGCCCGTCGTCTGAATGCCGCCCGTAAGGCTCTCCGCACCCTCGAACCCCAGAACGTCGTCGCCCTGCCAGCAGTGCACGGAGACGGGCACGTTTTTGAGCGCCGCGATCGCCGCGTCCGAGTCTACGCCGAACGCAGCATACTGTTTTTTTGCTTCCTGATAACTCATTTTGTTTCCCTCCGTATATTTTCACGAATTTCTTTTCGAACTGACGAAAAGAAATTCCGTGATTCTTCAAAGACAACCCGCGGGTACGCCTATGGCTAACCGCGTGTTTTCTCTCTGCGGCGCATTCGCAACAATATAGCGCGCCGCATTCACATTTTCCCCAAAAGCGCAGGTATGCGCAAATGTGGGGCGCGGGCGGAGGGAGACCCTCCTTGCGCGAGTGATCATAACAATTTTCACGAATTTCTTTTCGAACTGACGAAAAGAAAAATTATTCTTTCATCTGCACTGCCAAATTCCCAAGCGCCGTTGCCTCGATGGGCAATGCCATGACGCGGACGCTGCACGCCTGTTCGGTCAAGGCGTTGAGCCACTTGTTTTTGGCGCCGCCGCCCACAATGTAGAGCGTATCGTACTTCTTTCCCGTGCAGGCGGCGAGTTCTTCGAGCGCCTTTTTATACCCGAGCGCAAGGCTCTTGTGCGCGCAGGCAAAATAGTCGCCCGCCGTGCGCGGCTTCTCCCCTTCCGCAAAGCAGCCGTCGAACGCCTCTTTCATGGACGCAGGCGCAAGAAAACGCGCGTCCGTGACGTCGACAAGCCCCTGAAAGGTGCTGCGCTGCCCCAGCTCCATCGCCTCGTCGAAGCTCTTTTCGGGCGCGAGTTCCGCCTTTAAGCGGTTGATCACCCACATCCCCATGATGTTTTTGAGGAAGCGGACATACCCCACGCCGCCCTCGTTGGTGAAGTTGTAGGTGCGTGCCATGTCCGAGCATACGGGCTGCGGGAGTTTGGCGCCCAACAGCGACCATGTCCCGCTCGAAAGGAAGGCACCCTCGGACATGGGTATCCCCTCCACCGCCGACGCCGTGTCGTGCGAGGCGCACAGCACCACCTTGCAGTTTCCGCCCGCCTCCGACGCCACCTCGGGAAGAAGCGCGCCGACGCTATCCCCGGGGCGGGAGAGTTTTCCAAAGAGGTGCGCGGGCAGCCCCAATGCCTCCACGAGTTCCCTGTCGTATTCGCCCGTCTGCGCGTTCACGAGCCCCGTCGTGGTCGCGTTGGTGTATTCGTGCGCCTTGACGCCCGTGAGTTTGTACGAAAGGTATTCGGGGATCATCAGAAAGTCCGTCACCCCGTCGAGCCTGCCGCGCGCAAGATCGTCAGAAAGCTGATAGACGGTGTTGAAGGGCTGGAACTGGATGCCCGTTCTTGCATACAGCTTTTCAAAGGGCACTTTGGCATGAACGGCTTCGACCGCACCCTTTGTTCTGCCGTCGCGGTAAGAATAGCAGGGCAGCACCTCGCTCTCCCCTTTCATGAGGACATAGTCCACCGCCCAGGTGTCGATGGCAAGGCTCTCGATGCGCGGATATTTTGCAAACGCCGCCTTCAAGCCGCGCTTGACGTGCGAAAGGAGCGCCCGGATGTCCCAGACGAGGTGCCCCGCCTCCTCCTTTACGCCGTTGGGGAAGCGGTACACTTCCTCGGTGCGCACTTCGCCGCCTTCCTTCCGGCCGACGATGTGACGCCCGCTCGACGCGCCGATGTCGATCGCCAAAAAATATTTCATCCCTTCCCTCCTTTCGTCCTTGTTCGCCCTCATTATATCACAGAATGAAAATAAAACAAGGACGCAATTTCAGCAAAATCCTATCTTTATTTGACATCTTTCGCAAAATGTGCTATCCTGTTTGCATGGACAGCGCCATTGTGGAACAACTTGCGCGCCTCACCGACGAGGAGCGCGCCATCCTGCACGGGCAGAAGGTGCAGCAGGGGGATTACTCCGCCGCGGGACAATTCATCGTCAACAGCGCGCGCTTTCTGGCGGGGCGGGAGCTCGACCTGCGCCCGCACACGCGGTTTATCGACTTCCCCGAGCACGGGCACGACTACATGGAATTTATGTATGTGTACGCGGGGAGCATCTCGCACGTCATCGGCGAGGAGACGGTGACGCTCGAACGGGGCGACATCCTCTTCCTCAACCGCCACGCGCGGCACAGC
Organism: uncultured Clostridia bacterium; assembly: GCA_944362555.1. GTDB lineage: Bacteria > Bacillota > Clostridia > Christensenellales > Borkfalkiaceae > Gallimonas. The sequence continues at coordinate 42,026 of CALVTL010000010.1, read as the reverse complement.
GTGAAGCGGGCGGGCGAGCACGATCTGGGCATCAACTTCATCCTCTCCAACGCCTTTTTGCAGGTCATCTTCCGCGAAGTGCGCAACAATCCCGTGATGAGCGAATTTCTGACGGGGAACTTTGACGACGCGGGCGAGGAGGAATACCTCTTTTTCCGCACCAAAGACAACTTCCCCATCCGCAATCTGATGGACAACCTCATCTATGCCGTCGTCAACCGCTCGCAGGAGGTGTATGCGGGGCTTGTTTCCCTCCTCTTTGCCTATCTCGCCTACTACCGCGACACCCTCGTCAACGCGCAGCGGAACAGCTCGCCCGATGCAAAGCTGCGGCGCGCGGTGCTCGGCTATCTGGAGGCGCACTACGTCGGCGGAACGCTCGAGGAACTTGCGGGCACGCTCGGCTACGCCCCCGCCTATCTCTCGCGGCGGGTGCATCTCGTGTTCGGAAAGCCCTTCCGCCTCCTCTTGCAGGAGGAGCGCATCCGCGCGGCGGAAAAGCTGCTGCGCGAAACGTCGCTCGGCGTGGAGGAGATCGTGCGGGCGGTCGGGTATGAAAATCAGAGCAATTTCTACCGCGTCTTCAAGAAGATGTACGGCATGACGCCGCATAAATTCCGCAAGACGGACGCCGCGGACAGCGCGCCGTGAGCGCGATACGGGAAATTACGCGACCTTTCAATATTATATAGAAATCGCGGGCAGCCTTCTTTGGAAGGCTGCCCGCGATTTTTCATGCGGTTATTGGAGCTTATCGAGCGCGGCGGCGAAGGCGGGGGCGTCCGCCGTGTAAAAGTCTGCACCGATCTGCGCGGCGAGTTCTGCGTTGAGCACCGCTCCCCCCACGAAGATCTTTGCCTTGCAGCCCGCCCTGCGCAGGGCGGCGATGGTCTCCTCCATCGAGGCGACCGTCGTCGTCATGAGGGCGGAGAGCCCGACGGCGAGCGGCTGTTCGGAAAGCACCGCCTCCACGACGCGCTCCTTTTCGACGTCTTTACCGAGGTCGATGACCTCGTACCCGTGCGACTGCGCCACCACCTTGACGATATTTTTGCCGATATCGTGCACGTCGCCGCGCACGGTGGCGAGCACCACCTTGCCGCGCGAGACGCCCCCGCCGCCCAGCTTTTCCCCGACGACGGCGAACGCCGCCTTGGCGGCTTCGGCACAGGCGAGGAGCTGCGGCAAATAGAGCGTGCCCTGCGCATACCCCTCCCCCGCCTTCTGAAGGGCGGGAACGAGGATGTTCTCCACCACCTGCATGGGCGGCGTATGCGCCGTCTCCTGCTCCGCAAGCCGCCTTGCCTCCTTCTCCCGTCCGCGCAATACGCATTCAAACAGGCTCTCCTCCGTCTGCGGCGGCGCCGCGTCCGCCTGCGCGCCGTAGCGGGCGATATATTCCGCCGCCCCGCCGTCCTCGCAGGAGAGAACGCGGAACGCGTGCACCGTGCCCGTCATTTCGGCGTCCATCGGGTTGAGGATGGGCATCGTGAGCCCGTTCGCAAGGGCGGCAGCGAGAAAGGTGCGGTTGAGGAGAGGGCGCGCGGGCAGCCCGAAGGACACGTTGGAGACGCCGAGCGCCGTCTTTACCCCCATCTTTCGGACGAGGGCGAGCGACCCGAGCGTCTCCCGGACGAGCGGCTGCTGCGCGGAAGCGGTGAGAACGAGGGTGTCGATCATCACCTTGTGGCGCGGGATGCCGTACTGCGCGGCGCGTTCCATGATGCGCACGGCGATCTTTGCGCGTTCGCGCGCCGTGCGCGGCACGCCCTTTTCGTCCATCGTCAGTCCCAGCACCACGGCGCCGTACTTTTTGGCGACGGGGAATACGGCGTCCATGACGGCGTCCTCCCCGTTGACGCTGTTTAAAAGCGGGATGCCGTTATAGGCACGCGCCCCGCGTTCGAGCGCGGCGACGTCGGAAGAATCGAGCTGCAAAGGCAGGGTGCAGCACTCCTGCACCGCCCTTACGGCGCGCTCCATGGCGGCTGCCTCGTCGATGCCGGGCACGCCGAGGTTGAGATCGAGCAGGTCGGCGCCCGCCTCCTCCTGCCGGAGCGCCTCGGCGATGAGGTAGTCCGTATCCCCCGCGCGGATGGCGTCGCGCAGTTTGGGCTTCCCCGTGGGATTGAGCCGCTCGCCGCACACGCGCACGCCGTCGAAGGCGACATACTTTACGGCAGAACACACCGCCGTCTGCGGGTGCGACCTATGCGCGCGCACCTTTTTCCCCGCGAGGCGGGAAAGGCGGGAAATGGTCGCGGGCGTGGTGCCGCAGCAGCCGCCAAGGATAGCGACCCCCGCGCGCTGCATCCTCTGCGCCCAGGTGAAAAATTCGTCGTCGGAGAGGTCGTACACCGTCCTGCCCTCCCTAAGAACGGGCAGCCCGCGGTTGGGCTGCACGATGACGGGGACGCGGGTGACGGCGAGGATACGTTCGACGATGGGAAAGAGCTCCTCCGGTCCCAGGGAGCAGTTGACGCCGAGCGCGTCGGCGCCCAGCCCTTCCAGCGTGAGGGCGACGATCTCGGGCGTGGAGCCCGTGAGCGTGCGCCCCGTCCTGTCGAACGTCATGGTGGCGAACACGGGCTTTGTAGAATGCTCCTTCAGCGCGAGCAGACACGCCTTCATCTCATAGAGGTCGGAGAAGGTCTCGACGATGTATCCCCCCACCATGTCCGAGGTGAGGCGCGCGATCTCCGCATACGCCTCGTACGCCTCCTCAAAGGTGAGCGTACCGACGGGCGCAAGCAGCGCGCCCGTGGGACCGACGTCGAAGAACACCTCCCGCCCCGCGCTTTGCGCATTCTCCACGGCGGCGCGCACGAGCTCCTCCAGGGGGTACTTCCCGCGGTACTTGATTCGGTTGAGCCCGAAGGAGTTGCAGGTGATGATGTCCGCCCCCGCCGCCGCATACGCGGCATGGACGGCGCGCACCGCCTCGGGATGGGTGAGGTTGAGTTCCATGGGGTCGTGCGCGCCCAGCCCCGCGCGCTCCAATTCGCTCCCCATGCCGCCGTCCATTATGATGAGCTTTGTTCCGAGCGATAACATACGCCGCCCTCCCTGAAAAATTTACAGCCCGCAGCCGCCATGCAGCCGCTGCACGTTCTTGTTCCCTGTTTACCGATGCCGATAATGCCCGCCATCGACTTTTGCGGTGCCATCATGCCCGAGGGCAGAAGCTGCATCCCGATGCGCTCCGGGCGCAGCGCCTCAAAGATGAATGCGTTGTCCGAAACGCTGCTCCCGCCGTAGCCCGGGCAGAAGCGGAAGGTCCTGTTTTTTCTGAACCGTTCCTCCCATTTGTCGCCCTCCGCCTCGACGAGGGCGCTCGCGCAGGCGTCCAGAACGACGGCGCGGGCGGGATCCACCTTCATGAGCGCGCGCACGCGCAGCTCCGCCTCGCTCCCCAGCGTCATGGCGACCAGCGCGTATTCCGCGCACCCTTCGAGGAACTGCAGATAGGGCGCGTTCTGCAAAAAAGGCAGACGGCGGGAGAACACTTCGCCCACGGCGCGGAAGTGTGCAAGGCGCTCCGCCTCCGCAAGGCATTCCCCCACGAGCGAAACAAGCCGATCGTCCGGCGAGGTGCGGCAGCCGAGGTAGGCGAGCGCGCGGCGGACGAGGTCAGAAGAGCTCATGCAGCACCCTCCCGATGCGCGAACAGATCGCCTGCGCCGTGCGGAGATTGTTCATCACATACAGGTGCACGCCGGGCGCGCCCTTGGCGATGAGGTCGATGATCTGATAGACGGCGTAATTATACCCGATCTCCTCCATCACCGCGGGGCGGGAGGAGTAAATTTCGATCATGTTGCGGAATTCGAGCGGGATGGTGCTCCCGCACATCTCCTTGATCCTGCGGATGTTTTTGGGATTGACGAGGGGCATGATGCCCGGGAGGATGGGCGACGTGATGCCGATGCGGCGCGCCTCATTGACGAGGCGGTAGTAGTAGGAATTGTCGTAAAAGATCTGCGTGATGAAGAACTTCGCCCCCGCCTCCTCCTTCTTTTTCATGTTGACGAGGTCGGCGTAGAGCGATTCGCACTCGGTGTGCCCCTCGGGATAGCACGCCGCGCCCAGCGTGAAGGAATAGGGCACGAGGTACTCGGCAAGGTCGCTCGCGTGCGGAAAGTAGCGGCAGTACTCCGCCTCGTACCCCACGGGGCGGTCGCCGCGCAGGCAGAGCACGTTCTCCACCCCCCTCTCCCGGAGCGCGCGCGCCACACCGTCGACGTCCGCGGGCGTGGACGGCCCGCCCGTGATGTGCGCGAGCGCCGTGATGCGCGCCGTGTTCTGGATGTAATCGGCGATCTCCACCGTATTTTTGGAGTTGCTCCCGCCCGCGCCGTACGTCACGCTGATGAAGTCGGGCGAAAATTCCTTGAGCCCGTCGATGACGGCGAGCAGCTTGTCCTGCTCCTCCGCGCCCTTTTTGGGCGGGAACACCTCGAACGAGAGCGTGCGCTTTTGGGAAAGAATGCCGTCGATGCGCATGGGGAGACCTCCTGATCCGTCTTATGTATTTTTACTATTATAGCGGAATGCGCGCGAAATGTCAAATGCTGCATGAAAATTTCGGCGCGGCGCTTGCGGCAAAAGCCGCAGGCGCCGCGCCCCCTTTTATATCCTCCCCCTTTTTGCCCCCTTTTGATCGCCGCACAGCCGCGCACGGAACGGGCGGTGCGTTCAGTCTGCGAAAAAATCCTCGCGCGAGAGCCCGTCGCGCAGTTTTTCGAGCGCGTGCTTTTCGATGCGCGAGACATAGGAGCGGGAAATTTTCAACTTTTGCGCCACCTCCCGCTGCGCCATCGGGCTGCCGCCCGCGAGCGCATAGCGCAGGCAGATGACCGTCGTCTCCCGCTCCGTGAGCAGCCGCCGCACCGCAAGCAGAAATTTTTCCTGCATGAGCGACTGCTCCACGCTGCCGAACACCTTATCCTCCTTTTCAAACAGAAGGTCCATGATGGTGAGTTCGTTCCCGTCCTTATCCGTGCCCACGGGGTCGGAGAGCGAGACGTTGGACTTGTGCTTTTTGCTCGCGCGGATGAACATCAAAATTTCGTTCTCGATGCAGCGCGCCGTGTACGTCGCAAGACGGGTGCCGCGCGCGGGCTGAAAGCTGTCGATCGCCTTGATGAGCCCGATGCTCCCCACCGAGATCATGTCGTCCGTCTCCGCCGCGCCCGTGTATTTTTTGACGATGTGCGCCACCAGCCGCATATTGTGCCGCACGAGCTTATCGCGCGCCTTCGCGTCCCCCTTCCGCGCGAGCGCAAGGCAGTTCGCCTCCTCCTCGGCGGAGAGCGGCTTGGGGTACGAACTCTCCCGCTCCACCGCGCCCGTAAAGAAGAACAGACGGCACAACAGCGAACAGAGCATTTCCAGCATCCTCTACCTCCCCACGGCGATTTGGCTGCGCCGTGCACAAATCATCGTATGCGCGGGGCGGTTTGTCCCATGCAGAGGGCAGAAAAATGGCAACTCTACCGTGAGTAGAGTGTATTTTTTGCGCGGTAGAGTTAAGAAAACGTACAATAGACGGCTTTCGGGGGAATGGAGAGCCTTACAAGCGCGAAATAGGGTGTATTATCAGGGAATGTGTGATATGCTGAATATAAATAAGCCGCGCAGGAGTGCGGACGCGGAAAGACCGTGAACGAAAACGCCGCTTGCCGCCCTTCCCGTTCCCGCGTTCCCGCGACTCAATGCCCCCGCGCTCTTGCATGATGGCGGCGCGCGGGCTGCACGACAGACAAAGTCCCCCCCGGGCATCCGGGAAAATCATCGATAAGGAGAAAATGAGTATGCGTAACTTTGCCATCTACGTCGATTCGGGCGCCAACATCCCCAACGACATCCGCATTGCGCGGGACATCCGCGTCATCCCTTTCCACTACACGGTGGAGGGCGAGGAATACCCCTGCTTTTCCGAAGATATGCCCTTTGAGGAGACGGCGAAAAAGTTCTATGACGCCATGCGCGCGGGCGCGGACGCCAAGACTTCCCTTCTCACCGCAGAGGTCTTTGAGGAGGCGCTGCGCCCCGCCATGGAGGCGGGACAGGACGCCCTCGTCTTTACCATCTCATCGGGCGTGAGCGGCACTTATGCGCAGGCGCAGGAGGCGGCAAAGCGCCTCATGCAGGCGTACCCCGAACGCAAGGTGTTCGCCCTCGACAGCGCGAACGCCTCTCTGGGCGAAGGGCTCATCGCCATCAAGGCGGCGGACCTCGGCGACCTCGGCGAGAGTGCCGAAACGTGCGCGGAGTGGGTGAAGCAGAACACCTATAAAATGAACAGCTACTTTACGGTGGAGGATCTCAAATATCTGCGCAGAACGGGGCGCATCTCGCGCACCGTCGCCATTGCGGGGACGCTGCTCAACATCAAGCCCATCCTGCGCGCGGACGAGAGCGACAACGCGAAGATCGTCGCCTGCGGCAAGGTGCGCGGACGCAAAAAAGCCATCGAGGCGATCGCGGACATCTTCTTTGAGCGGGCGTTCCGCCCCGAGACGGACATCGTCGCCATCTCCCACGGCGACTGCCTTGCGGACGCCGAAGCGCTTGCCGGCATCCTCCGCGCCCGCGGTGTGCAAAACATCCTCATCGAGTATCACGACATCTGCACGGGCTCGCACGTCGGTCCCGGGATGCTCGGGCTCTTCTTCTGGGGGAAGGACCGCCGCGCCCCTTTGGCGGAAACGGAGCGCGTCCCCGCCGCCGCACCCGCCCCGCATAAAGCTTGACAATGCGAAACACACCGCCGCTTCCGATGCCCCCGCCGCACGAAAGCGGCGGTGAATGCCGCCGTGGTGAAATTGGCAGACACGCAGGACTTAGAATCCTGTGCCGCGAGGCGTAGCGGTTCAAATCCGCTCGGCGGCACCACCGCGTCGCCGCTAGGCACGTTTCAAAACAGCTCGGGCAAGCCCGGGCTGTTTTCTTTTACGCCTGCGGCTCCTTCTTCCCAAAAAATCTTTGCTGCGCAAATCTTTTTCGGGAGCCCTTTGACAATCCCCCCTTTAATTTCTCGGCGGCGCAAGGAGCGACGCCGCCAACGGTCACGGTTTTTGCCCACAATGGCAAAAACCTCAGTTCGCCACGCGCGCACACCACACCGTGGTGATGCGCATAACGCGCGGCTCACCCCCTTTACACAAGGGGGCAAGAATAAGGAACGCTTGTACAAGGCGCGTTTTGAAACAGCTTGAGCAGGCTCAAGCTGTTTTCTTTTACGCAAAAAATTCCCTTGCCGCCTCCCGTCATTCCGAACGGCAAGAGCGCGCACCAATCGGCGCGCGCTCTTGCCTGTGAGGAATCCCCCCGCTTTTTTCCCTTGCCGGGGGATCCCTCCCGCACAAATGCGCGCGTCACAAAACGCGCGCATTTGTGGTTCGGGATGACAGTGTAATAAGCAACCGACGGGATGGCGTACGAAACAAGGCAGAAGGGTTGTAATGGTCGGTACCGCGCGTGCACGACAACCCTTCCGTCATTCCGAACGGCAAGAGCGCGCCCATCCGGCGCGCGCTCTTGCCTGTGAGGAATCCCCTCGCTTTTTTCACTTGCCGGGGGATCCCTCCCGCACAAATGCGCGCGTCACAAAACGCGCGCATTTGTGGTTCGGGATGACAATGGAAAAACGCCCGACGAGATAGCGCGTCACAAAACGCGCGCATTTGTGGTTCGGGATGACAATGGAAAAACGCCCGACGAGATAGCGCGTCACAAAACGCGCGCACTTGTGGTTCGGGATGACAATGATCCCCTATTCCGTCAGCGCCTTGTAGCTTTCGATGAGGGAGCGGAACATATAGCTGCGGTTGCGCTCCGATTTACTGCGTTCTCGGATGTAGTCGCCGATCTCCCGCAGATAGTCGGAACGCTCGTACTTATCCCCGCACACCGCTGCGCGCTCCACCGCCTGCAGCAGGTATTCGAGCGCAATGTACTCCTTTAAGGAGGGCTGGATGGCGGAGATCCCCTTGACGTAGGAATACACCTCGCGACGCAGGCGGAAGGATGCCTCACGGCTGCTCGCGACCTCCGCATCCATGCCGAGCACCGCACAGAACGTGCTCATGTTCTTATAGGCATAGCCAAGGAGGAGCTTTGCGTACATCTTGTTCTCGTCAAATTTGGCGAGCAGCTCGAGATTTCCGATGGAGATGCGGCAGTATTTGACGCCCAGCCGCGCATAATATTCCTTCTCCTCCGCCGCGATCTCCGAGTTGAGCAGATAGACGAGGATGAGATAGGTGACGTGCTCCTGCATCTGCGCAACGAGCCACGCCTCGAAGTCGTTCCGATGATAGAACGCCTCGTCAAACTTCATTTCGGAGAAATCCGCGCCCCCGAACACCTCGGGGAACTTTTGGGCGATGCGCTCGCCTATCTCGCGGAATTCGTTCAAGATCCCGCGGAAGGTGACGCCGGGCATCCGTATGACGCCGCTGTCCTCGTCGGGAACGGTGAGACAGTAGAGATCGAGCGTCTGAATGGCATAGTTCGTCGCCCATTCGAGCTCGGTCGACCGTATCGCCTTATCCACCATCTGACTTTTGAAGCGCTCCACTTTGAGCCGTATGTCGTTTTGCTCCTGATAGCAGAACGCCGACTGCACATAGACGAGCAGGTTCATGGCGAGGTCGTAGTCGGACATGGCGGGGTTTTCGATATGCCGCTTCAATTCATACTCGATGAAGTAGTGATTGTTGAGCAGGCGGAATTTATCGCTCCTGGCGATCTGCGCCTGGTTCTTCAAAAACTCCTGCGCGATCTCCTGTGCGATCTCCCGCTCCGAACGTCCGCCCGAGGTGATGCTGCTCCCCCAGATGCCGCCCAGATCGGTCGGGAAGAGGGCGTCGTCCGCCCGCGTGATGTCGATGCGGAAGATGTGCAGCTTGGTGGGCGACTGGATATAATTGTACTGCGCGTTGATATAGCCGAGCTCATAGATGAGATTGCCGCTGATGCCCACGTTGTCGTCGATCTTCTGAAAGAGCAGGATGGACTGGTCGCAGTGGTTCATCTGAAAGTTGATGGTCTCGTTGACCGTCCCCCTGCGGTTGCGCACGCTCTCGGGGTTGTTCTCATACTGTCCGCCCACGACGCACACAAATCCCTGTCCGTCGAGGATCTTTTTGAGTTCGATGGCGACCTCGCGGTTCCTGCTCCAGCCGATAAACACATAGTCCTTCATCTTCCGCTCTCCTCATTTTTCTGAATATCGCCCTCTGAAAATGCCTGTGGCGCGGAGAACGCGCGCTGGATCATGCAGAACGCCTCCGCCATCTCCCGCCCGTCCACGAGCGCATGGTTCGCCGTGAGGTTGAGCGTCATGAACGTGCCCTTTTCTTCCTTGCTGTACTTTCCCCAGCACACGCGCGGGATGCTCTTGTTGTCGGGAACGTGGTCGGGGATGGGCTGCGTGACGGAGAGGAAATCCACCCACGGCACGCACGAACAGTAGATGTCGTCCACGATGGAGAGGTCGTTGAACTGCTTCTGGATGCCGTCGCTTCTGTCGAGCGCCTCCTGATTGGCGCGCACCGTGGCGGCGAACGCCTCGTACCCCGCCGCGAGCGAGGCGCGGCAGTTGACGAAGTTCCCCGCGCGCGACATGGCGGTATATGCGACGTTGGCGCCGTCGAGCTCCACCACCTCCCCCGCCAGGGTGCGCAGGCGGAAGGCGGGGATCTTGTTGAGGCAGGCGCAGGCGATATACATGATGGAAGCGAAGGAGGAATGCCCCGCCTGCTTGCAGAAGGCGAGCAAATTTGTGATGTCCATGCGCACGTTCATGGCGAGCGTCGGGTCGGCGAACGCCGAAAACCACTCGAAGTGGCTGCGCCGCGCCCAGCTTTCAAGGTCTATCTTTTTCATGTTCCGTCTTTTATCCTTTATCCTTTGTCCGATTATAATAAGTCCTTGTCCTTCATGATCCTGCATACGTCGCCCCAGTTGTTGGCTTCGCGCAAAAAGGGCGTCTCGGCGAGCTTTTTTCTGCCCGCCATGCGGAAATAGATGCAGAACACGCCCTGTGCGGAGAGCGTCTCGCAGACGTCGTAACGATCGTCGATCATGACGGAGATATGGTTGTCCCGCACGATCTGCGTCTTGTCGAGGTGCCCGAAACAGTACCGGTCGAATGCGATGTCCGCCTCCGCCAGCTTGCGCTTTGCGATCTCGATCTCCCCTTCGTTGAACTGCCCGCGCGCCGACACGACGTAGAGCGTGTGCCGCTTGCGCAGAAGGTCGATGACCGTCTTGGCGCACGGCATGACGTCGAAGTCCTCGGCGTTGGCAAACCGCGAAATGTAGCCCGCAAGCTCCTCCTCGTTCCACGCGTACTTGTTCTGCACGCGCGGCTCCTCGGGGCGGAGGATGCTGTTCTTCCCGAGGATCATGGCGTCGTAAATTTCCGCCGCCGCCATAAAGTACATCTCCGAATTAAAGACGACGCCGTCCAGGTCGATGGCGATATTCATAACTCCTCCTGCGGGCGGGTCTTGACGACGCGGGCGGGATTGCCCACGGCGACCGCGCGGGGCGGAACGTCGTGCGTCACCACGCTGCCCGCGCCGATGACGGCGCCCTCGCCGATGGTGACACCGGGGACGATGGTCACATTGGCGCCGATCCATGCGCCCTTTCCGATGCGCACGCCCTTTCCCTGCACGATGGTGAGGTCATTCAGAAAGTGATTGACCGTGGCGATGGTGCAGCCCAGCCCCACCTGCGCGCCGTCCTCGATGTCGATGCCGCCGAACGCCGACGCGGAAAAGCCGTTGCCGATGAACACCCCCTTTCCGATGCGCATCTGACAGCCGTAGTCGATCTGCACGGGCGGCTCAAGAAAGGTCGTCTTGTCGATGGCGCTCTGAAAGAGCGCCTCCAGCCGCCTGCGGTAGCGCGCCGACGTGGGGTCGGTCTTATTGAGCAGATAGCACGCCTTGCGCGAACGCCGGATCTCCTGCATACAGAGCGTCTGGAAGCGTTCGTCATGGACGAGGTCGATGACCTCCCCGCCGCGCGCCTTCACAAAAAATTCATTCATGCGTTATTCTCCCCGATGGGTACTGCGTTTTGGTTGATCGTCTCTATTATAATATGGAACGGCGGGCAATTCAAGCGGATTTGGAAAATTTTTTGGCGTTTTGCGAAAAAATTCGCACCGTCGACAAAAAATTCTTGCATAAACGGTGCAGAACGCTTGACAAGCGCGTGATTTTTTAGTATGATAGCCGTTGTCCATGGGGGCGTAGCTCAGTAGGTTAGAGCGCTTGCTTGACATGCAAGAGGTCACAGATTCGAGTTCTGTCGTCCCCACCATCGAACCCTGTATATCGTGCCGAAGGTTCCGTCCGAATGCGCCGATATGTGGGGTTTCTGTTTTTTTGGGGTTCACGAATTTTCTCGCGCAAAGGCGCGACAAAATTCCGTGAGAAAGAGAAAACACCGACGGGGCACGCGCAAGCGCTGCTCCGTCTCGTTTTCTCTCTGCGGCGATAAGGGGCTTACGATCATAGCATCGCCGCATTCACTCTATCTCGGCGGCGCAAGGAAGACACCGCCTCGGTCACGGTTTTTGACTGCAATGTCAAAAACCTCAGTTCAGAGCGCGCGCACAGCGCACCGCGCTGATGCGCATAACGCGCTCTTCACCCCCGTAAGCTGCGTGAGCAGCAAATAGGGGCGCAAAAGGCATAACAAGTGAAGCCTTTTGCTACGTCATTATAACCTCTCGCCAAAATATTTTCATTGGAAAAGATTTTGGCGAAAAAGGAGCGGCAGGCGTAAAAGGCGCGGCGTTCGGCTGTGCCGAATGCCCGCAAAACGCGCTTCGCCGCGACGCGAGTACCGCTGTGGAAAGGTGCAACTTTCCTTGCGGCGAAATTGATAGCGGGGGCGCGCGCTTTTGTTCTTGACTGTCATTCCGCCCGACGCGAGGAGAAATGCCTGCTTGCAGGAGCATTTCGACGAAGCGGCGCACGAGCCCCATAGGGGCGAAGTAGGCAGGGCGTGTTCCCTCCCCGTCATTCCGAGGAGCTTTTGCGACGAGGAATCCCCCCCCGCTCTCTGTCTCTTGCGGGGAGATCCCTCACATTCGTTCGGGATGACGTGTAAAACCTTTGCCTTGCTTCGGAATGACGTGTAGAACCTTCACTTGGTTCGGGATGACGTGTTAAACAGCGCGGCATTCGCGTGCGCCGGATGCCTGCAAAATGCGCCTCACCGAATAATAAATAAACCTGCAATCTCGCAAAAAATTTTCTCTGAAAAGATTTTTGCGAAAGAGCCGCGCGCCGCCCGAAAACGGGCGGCGCGCGGCGCTACTTTGCAAATACCATTTCAAACTCTGCGAGACCCCTTTGCGGGGAGGCGGAAAAAGGTGCGCAGCAGGGCGCATTCCTCCCCGGAGAGCAGCGTCTTATCGACGGGATAGACGGTCACACGGTTGGGATACAGCAGGAAAAATTCCTTGCTCTCCCTGATCTTTTCAAAGTCGGAATATTTCAGACGCGAGGTGGAGACAAGCTCGTCCGAACGGTAATCGTTGATGACGAGCCCGTCGGCGCGAAATTCATATTCATTGACGAGGCGCAGCGAAAGCTGCTTTTTGTTTGCCTTTCCGCTTGAAATAAACGCAACAAGCCCCATGGCGAAACAGAGGGCGCCAAACCACAGGAGCGCGTCCAGCCAGAACCCGTCGGGCAGAGTGCTCCCCTCGTCCGTGACGACATAGAGCACGACGTATGCAACAAGCATCGCGACCCCGACGATCATCATGCCGAGCAGGACCGCCCGCACCCGTCTGAAGATGCGCTTTTGCAGCGCGTTGTCCACCGTGACGCGCGTCCGCACCACTGCCCCTTCGCCTTGCGGAACGTCCCGCAGCGCTTCATTTGCAGAAAACTCTTCCATGATCCTCCCTTTTTTGTACTATTATGTCACGCATAGTACTATGAAACAGGCAAATATCCGCAATTCAGTCGTCCAATTCCGCCTTGGTGGAGCGGTTGAAGAGCTTGGCGATCTCCTGCTTGCAGCGCTCCGCATCGTTCCCCTCTTCGTAACAGACGTGATAGACCGCCTCCGTGATGGGAAGGTCGACGCCGTACCGTTCGCCCAGAAGTTTCATCGCCTTGCTGGTGGCGACCCCCTCGGCGAGCTTTTCAAACCGCTGCCCCTTTGCGAGCATCTCGCCGTATTTGCGGTTGTGCGAATAGGGCGAGAAGAGCGTCGTCTCGTAGTCGCCGAGGTGTGCGAGCCCGTAGGCGGAGAGCTCGTTCCCCCCCATCGCCTTGATGAGGCGGGCGACCTCGCGCGCGCCGCGCGACATGAGCGGGCCCTTTAAGGGAACACACACGACGTCGAGCACGCCCGCCGCGATCCCCATGACGTTCTTTGCCGCGGCGCCGATCTCGGTGCCCAAAAGGTCGTTCCCGTAATAAAAGCGGATGAGGTCGCTCTTGAACTCCCCGACGAGCCATTTTTTGAGCTGCTCGTTCTCCGAGTCGATGACCATGCAGTTGGGGACGCCCTGCACGAAGCTCTGGATGTGCCCGGGGCCCACCCAGACGGCGATGTTCTGCGCGGGAACGCCGCTCTCGACGAGGATCTCCGAGAGGCGCTTGCCCGTTCCCGTTTCGATGCCCTTCATGCACAGCACGAACACCTTGCCCTGTACGGGGAACTGCATGATGCGCTGCATGAAGCCGCGCAGCCCCTGCGAGCTGATGGAGATGACAACGATCTCCGCCGAAGTGACCGCCCGCTTCAGATCGCACGTCAGCGTGATGCGCTCGTCCAGCGTGACGTATTCGTTGCGCCCCGTAGCCTTCAGAACTTCGTAGGAGGGGTCGCCTTCGGGACCCCAGCTTATGACCGCATTGCCGCGGCGGGAGAGGTACCACGCGATGAAGGACCCCCACCTTCCGCAGCCGAGGACGGAAATATTCATATCTGTTTCCTCTCGAGAAGCGCGCGGGCGAGCGTCACCTCGTCCGCATATTCCAGCTCCGAGCCGACGGGCACCCCGCGCGAGATGCGCGTGACGAGCACGCCGAGCGGCTTCAAGAGTTTTGCGATGTACATGGCGGTCGCCTCGCCCTCGACGTCGGGATTGGTCGCCATGATGACCTCCTTCACCCCGCCCTCCGCAACGCGGCCGAGCAGTTCGCGGATGCGGATGTCGTTGGGAGAGACGCCGTTCATGGGGTCGATGACCCCGTGCAGAACGTGGTATACGCCCTTGTATTCGTGCAGCTTTTCAAAGGCGATGACGTCCTTGGGCTCTTTGACGACGCAGATGGTGGACGCATCGCGCGATTTGCAGATGTCGCACACCTCGTCCTCCGTAAAATTGCCGCACACCTTGCAGAAGCGCACCTTTTTTTTGACGTTGAGCACGGCGTCCGCAAAGGAACGCGCCTCCGCCTCCGTCATGGAGATGACCTTATAGGCATAGCGCTGCGCCGTCTTTTTGCCGACGCCCGGGAGCTTGGAAAACTCGTTCATGAGCCTGCCGATGGGCTCGATAAACACTTCCACTTACAGAAGCCCTCCCATGCCGCCGCCAAACTTGCCCATCTTCTCCTCGCGCACGGCGTCCGCCTTTTTATAGCCGTCGAGGATGGCAGCCATGATGAGGTCCTCGAGCATCTCCTCGTCCTCGGGGTCGATGACCGACTTGTCGATCTCGATGCCGTCGATCACCTTCTTTGCGTTCATATAGACGACGACTGCCTCGCCGCCCGCCGTGCCGACGATCTCCCACTCGTCGAGGAGTTTTTCCGTCGCCTGCATCTCCTCCTGCATCTTCTGTGCCTGCTTCATGAGGTTCTGCATTCCGCCCCCCATGCCTCTGTTGAATCCTGCCATAATTCCTCCGTTTATCTGACTTCCACGGGATAGCCCGCGAAATCCTCCTTTAATTTCTGAATGCCGTCCTTTTGCTCGCTGCGGGCAGCCCCCGCAAAGCGGACTTCAAACTGCGTGACGCCGATCTCCGACAGCACCTCCGCGAGCGTGGGGCGATGACGCTCCGAATTGAGCGTATCGCACACCGTCTTAACGTCCGTCGTCAGAACGAACAGCTCTCCCTCGCGCGAAGGGACGAGGTCGCGGCAGAGCGCATAGGCAACGCCGCTCTTGGGGAGCTTGCGCAGCCGCCGCAGGAACAGCCCGAACACCGCCTCGGGCGAATCGTCGGGCGAAACCGCCGCCGCGTTCTCCGCAAAGGGCGAGCTCTGCGCGCCGCCCTGCCGCTCGCTCCGACCCTCTTTGGGCGAAGGCGCGGGCGCGGGCATCGACGTAGGTGAAGGCGCAGGTGAAGGCGCGGGGCGCCTTGACGGCGCGCGGGGTGCGGGTTCCTCCCACGGGGGAACGTCGTCCTCGGGCGGGGGCTCCATAAGGGGCGGGAACTCGTTCTCCTGCATCGCCCGTTCGGGCGCCTTTGCGGCGGGCGCCGCCTGCGCGGGCTTGGAACTGTTCCCGGAGGGCTGCGCCGCCCCGACGGGCGCGCCCGCAGAGAGCGCCGCCACCTGTTTTTCGAGCGCGGAGATGCGCAGAAGGAGCGCGTCCGCAGAGAGTTCCGCCTGCGGCATGGCTGCACGCAGGATGGCGGTCTCCAGCGAAATACGGGGCGAGGAGGCAAAGCGCAGCTCGCTCTCCGTCCCCGTGAAGATCTCCGTCGCGCGCAGGATGGCGCGGCTGTCCGCAGCATTTGCAACGCGCGCCGCTTCCGCAAAAAACTCCTTGGGAAGGGCGAGCAGCGCCTCGGCGTTCTTGCACGCTTTGGCGATGGCGATCGTGTTGAGAAGTTCCAGAATATCTTTGAGCAGCACGCCCACGCTCTTGCCCGAGGAGAGCGCGTCCTCCGCCGCCGCGAGCGCCGCGGGGAGATCGCCCGTGAGCAGCGCCTCGATGAGGTGCAGGTTGGTGAAGAAATCCGCCGAACCCAGCACGCCGATGACGCCCTGATAGGTGAGTTTATCGCCGTACGCAAGGCACATTTCGGCGATGGAGAGCATATCCCTGTCGCTCCCCGCGCCCGCGCGGGCGATGGCGGCGACCGCCTCCCGCTCGTAGGGGCGTCCCATCTCGTCGAGGATGCCGCAAAGGTGCCGCTCGAGATCCGCCTCGGGGATGAGTTTGAAGTCGAGCCGCATACAGCGCGAGAGGATGGTGGCGGGGATCTTGTGCGGTTCGGTGGTGGCGAGGATGAAAATGGCGTGCGCGGGCGGCTCTTCAAGCGTCTTTAAGAGGGCATTGAAGGCGCTGTCCGTGAGCATATGCACCTCGTCGATGATGTACACCTTGTACTTCCCCGTGACGGGCGGATACTGCACCTTTTCCCGCAGGTCGCGCATCTCCCCCACGCCGTTGTTGGAGGCGGCGTCGATCTCGGAGATGTCGAGGGAATTTTCCAGCGCAAGACAGGTGGCGCACTTCCCGCAGGGCGATCCGCCCTCGGGGTGCTCGCAGTTGACGGCGCGCGCAAAGATGCGCGCCACGCTCGTCTTGCCCGTTCCGCGCGGGCCCGTGAAGAGGTAGGCGTGTCCCACCTCGCCGCGCTCGATCTGGTTGGTGAGAACGCGCACGACGTGTTCCTGCCGCACGATCTTGCCGAACGTTGCGGGGCGGTATTTGCGATAGAGCGAAAGATGCGCCATAGGGTTCCGTTCTCCTTATTTTTTTCCGTCCGTGAGCGCCGCCTGCAGCTTTTTTCTCGCGCGGGCGAGCGCGTTGTCCACCGATTTCAGGGGCTTGTTCGTCGCCTCGGCGATCTCGCGGTAGCTCTCGCCGTACAGCCAGAGCAATGTGACGCGGAACTCGAAATCGGAGAGCGCCTTCATGAGCCGTATGCGCAGCTCGGCAAGGTCCTCCTCCGCAAGCAGCGTGTCCTCGGGCGTGCCCGCGCCCGCAAGGCTGTCGGGGAGGATGTCGGGGTCGATCCTTCCGCCGTCCGCCGCCCGCAGCGCGCTGCAAATGCGGCGTCTGACGCACAGATAGGCGAAGTTCTTGAAGGCGGTCCCGCCGTCTGCGCGGAAGTTGCGGATGGCGAACACCAGCCCGATCATCCCCTCCTGCACCAGGTCCTCCGTCTCTCCCCCCGCGAGAAAGTACTTTCTCGCAACGCCGCGGACGGTGCTCTTATAGCGGTTGAGCAATTCCGTCTCCGCGCCGACGTCCCCCGCCTGCGCGGCGGCGGCGATATATTCGTCCTTCTTATTTCTGAAGTCTTGCACGCACCACCTCGTACGCGGCAATGCCGAGCGCCACCGATGCGTTGAGCGAATTGACCTTCCCGAACAGGGGGATGGACAACGTACCGTCGCATTTCTCGCGCGTCAGCCGTCTGACGCCGCTGTCCTCGCCGCCGACGACGAGCCCCACTTTGCCCGTGAGGGTCTTTTCGTAAATGCTCTCGCCGCCCGCCTCCAGCGCATACACCCAATAGCCGTTCTTCTGCAATTCCTCGACGGCGCGGTTGACGGAAGGGACTTTGGCGACTTTGATGTGCTCCGCCGCCCCCGCCGAAATGCGGATGACCGCCTCCGTCACCGTCGCGCCCTTGGCTGCGGGGATGACGACGCCGCTCGCGCCCGCGCACTCGGCAACGCGCAGGATGCTGCCTAAATTGTGCACGTCCTCGATGCCGTCGCACAGAACGATGAGGCTGTCCCCGTCCGCGTAGAGCTCTTCGAGCGCGGAGTACGAAAACGCCGTCGTGAAGGCGATGACCCCCTGATGGCGCCCCGTGACGCTCTCTTTATCGAGCACCGCCCTGTCCACGAACTGCACGCGCACGTTCTGCCGCCGTGCCTCGGCGAAAATTTTGCCGAGCGTGCCCTGCGCGCCCTTTTCGAGCATGACCTTCTCGATGGTCTTGTCCGTCTTGAACAGTTCCAATACGGCATTTCTGCCTTCCGTCTTCATGAAAGTTCCTCTTGAAAGAATAATTCTTCGATGCGCGCCGCCCGCCCCGTCAGATAGAGAAAGCCGATGAGCGCTTCAAACCCCGTCGAGCGCACATATTCGCCCACGGTGGCGTTCTTGCTCTTTGTCGGCTTTTTGGCGTTCCTGCCGCGGCGGAAGATGTCCGCCTCCTCCTCGGTAAGGCGCGGCAAAATGGCGTCCAGCGCGGCGCTCTGCCCGTGCGCGGACACCTTTTCGGAGGCGCGTTTGTTGAGCGCGCCCGTCTTTTCCCCGCTCGCAAGCGCGAGCCGCTGCCGCACGCACAGCGTGTACACGGCGTCCCCCACAAAGGCAAGGACGACGGGGTTCATGAGTTTTGCCCGCTCTGCATGAACGGGCTCGTCGGGTAAAAACATCCCCTTTATTATACCACATCCGCGCGGGAAAAACAAGTGTTCCCGCAAGATTTTGCGCGCCTTGTCGCGCGCACGCGCGAAGTTCTGCAAAATTTGAAGGGAATTTTCTGCGGAACGGTTGACAGATGATCAAACGCGTGATAAAATAAAGGAGCAACTTAAGGGGCGCTGCCATTCAGCGGTCAGCCCCGCGTGCGATCGAATAACCGCCCGTCAGAGTTACCGGCTATGGGGGCGGTTATTTTTTTATGATTATGTAAACTTTGTCCTTCGTCACTCTGAAAGAGAGGATCGCGCCCAGCTCCACCAACCGGAGAAGCAGGCGCACGAACGCATCGTTCATACAATCACCCCCTTACAAGGAAATACTCATCATATTTCCCCCCAAGAGGCTAACCACCTGTCTGCAACGCCCTTGTTGCCTGCAATCATGATACCACATCCGCGCGGGAAAAACAAGTGTTCCCGCAAGATTTTGCACGCCTTATCGCGCGCACGCGCGAAGTTCTGCAAAATTTGAGGGGAAATCTTCCGTTCCCCGTTGATTTTTTTGCGTGGGCATGGTATATTATTTACGAAAATCATAAAAGGGAGTGAAGTTTATGAAGTATCGCAATCTCGGCAAATGGGGACTCAAAGTGAGCGAAGTCGCCCTCGGGAGCTGGGTCACAGACCTTGCGGGCACCGAGGCGGAGAAGCTCGCCCTGCAGACGGTGAACGCCGCCTTTGACGCGGGCGTCAACTTTTTCGACTGCGCGGACGCCTATTCGGGCGGCGCGGCGGAGCGCTTTCTGGGCAAGGCTTTGAAGGAGCACAGCCGCAACGAATACGTCGTCTCCTCCAAGGTGTTCTTCCCCATGGGGCGGGGCGCGAACGACTGGGGGCTTTCGAGAAAGCACATCGTCGAACAGCTCGACAAGACGCTGAAAAACATGAAGCTCGACTATCTCGACCTCTATTTCTGCCACCGTTTCGACCCCACCACCCCCATCGAGGAGACCATGCAGACGCTCTCCGATATGGTCGCGGCGGGCAAGATCCTCTACTACGGCGTTTCGGAGTGGTCGCCCGTGCAGATCACGGAGGCGGTCGCCGTCACCAAGGAGCTGCACCTGCGCCCCCTCTCCGTCATCCAGCCGGAGTATAACATGGTGGACCGCTACATCGAGGACGAGATCGTCGGCATCTGCGAAAAGAACGGCATCGGCATCACGACGTTCTCCCCCCTTGCGCAGGGACTTCTGACGGGGAAATACCGCAAAGGAATGCCCATCCCCGCAGATTCGCGCGCGACGTGGCAGGCTGACAAGCAGATCAACAATCTTTTAACGGAGGAAAACCTTGACAAGGTGGAGCGCCTTCTGCCCATTGCCGAAGGGCTCGGCGTGCCGCTCTCGGTGCTCGCCCTCGCGTGGATCCTGCGGCAAAAACAGGTGACGTCCGTCATCACGGGCGCGAGCAAGCCCGCCCAGCTCGAAGCAAACGTCAAAGCGAGCGGACTCACGCTGCCGCAGTCCGTCCTCGACGAGATCGACGCCATCCTCGACTACCATCCGTTTTTCAGGAAAATAGGGTGAAAGGGAGTTCACACGTTTCTTTTCAAACTGATGAAAAGAAACGTCGTGAGGGGGAGAAAAAACCCAACGTTCGCTTCGCTCTGCGTTCGGTTTTTTCCGCCGATGGGATTTCGCAACAGTTATAACTCCCATCGGCTCCTTTTTCCGCAAAAGCGCAGGTATGCGCAAATGTGGGGCGCGGGCGCAGGGAAACCCTGCTTGCGCGAGTATTTATAGCTCTTATCTTGCCTCCCCTGCGGGAGTCCTATTCGGGAGGGTGCCGAGCACAGCGAGGCGGGAGGGTTGTCAAATTCGATCTTGCAGCGCAAAGGCGCGGCGTTCCTTGCGGCGTGATCGCGGCGCCCCCGTCATCCCGAACGCGGAACAAAGTGGAGCGGAGGGATCCCCTTGCGGCGAAAACATCAGATCGTCAAATCAGACTTATCAACATCGGGAGGTTTTTATGGAATTTTTGAAGGTTTTGCAGGAGCGCGTTTCTACGCGTGCGTTTTTGGAGCAGCCCGTTCCGGAGGCTGCCGTAAAGGAGCTGTTGCAGGCGGCGCTCTATGCGCCCGTCGGGATGCACCGCTACGAAACGCTGCACCTCAGCGTCATCACAAACAAGGAAATTTTGGAGCGCGTGCGGCAGTGCGCCGTCAAGGCTTCGGGCGACAAGGCGGCAGATCCGCTGCACGGCGCGCCCCTTCTCATCGTCGTGTCCTCCTCTTTAGAGGGCGACATCGGCGCGCTCAACGTCTCCTGCCTGGTGGAGAATATGCTGCTCGCGGCAACCGACCTGGGGCTGGGGAATCTGTATGTGCGCGGCGTCATTTCGGACGTCGCAAAGGACGAGGCGCTCATGCGGGACATGAAGATCCCCGCGGGCTTTACGCCCGTGGCGAGCGTTGCCGCAGGCTATGCCGCCTCGCCCGCCGCGCCCCGCGAAGTGCCCGCAAACGACGTGACGAAGATCGACTTTGTAAACTGAATGCGCCCGCCGGGCAGCCTCTGCGGCGACCGCCAAGCCCCCGTTCGGCAATCTGCCGAACGGGGGCTTGGCGTTTTTAAGTTTTATCGGCAATGCCCGTTCGCCCTACTCCACCGTCACCGACTTTGCGAGGTTTCTCGGCTTATCGGGATCGCGCCCCATGGCGACGGCGACGTGATAGGCAAGGAGCTGGAGCGGGATGACGGACACAAGGGGCGAAAAGACGGGCGCGCACGCGGGAAGGAGCACGCTCCCGCGCACCTCTTTGGCGCGGGCAAGCTCTGCAAACGGCGTGACGAGAAAGACGGGCGCGCCGCGCGCGTACACCTCGTGCACTGCGTTCATCGTCTTGTCGGCGAGCGCCCTGTCGCAGACGAGGGCGACGACGGGCGTACCCTCGTCCACGAGCGCGAGCGTGCCGTGCTTGAGCTCCCCTGCGGCATACCCCTCGCCCGGGAGATAGCTCACCTCTTTGAGCTTTAAGCTCCCTTCGAGCGCGGCGCAGCGGTCGGCACCCCGCCCCAGGAAAAAGACGCTGCGCGCCCCCGTAAACGAGGGCGCCCACGCCCGCGTGCCCTCCCCCGCGCCGATCGCCGCACGGCAGAGCGCGGCGACGTTCCGAAGGCGGGGAGCACCCCTTCCGCGCGCCTCGGCGAGGCGGACGACGAGCGCATAGAGTGCCGCGAGCTGAGCGGAAAAACTCTTGGTCGCGGCAACGGCGATCTCCTGCCCCGCGCGCGTGAAGAGGCAGACGTCGGCAAGGCGGGAGAGCGAACTGTGCTCCACGTTGGTGAGGGCGAGCAGCGTGCTCCCCCGCTCTTTGGCAAGCTCCGCCGCGGCGAGCGTATCGGCGGTCTCCCCGCTCTGGCTCACCGCGATGGTCAGCCCGCCCGCGGGGACGATGGGGTCTGCATACCGGTATTCGCTCGCTAAAAAGACTTCCGTCGGCACGCGCGCGAGCGATTCGGCGGCAACTTTCATACACAACCCGCTGTGGTATGCCGTGCCGCAAGCCACAATATGAAGGTACTTTGTCTGACATAGTACCTCACAAAGCTGCGAATTCGCCATTTTGCGGGCGGCGGAAAGGGAGCGCTGCGCCGCCATCGGGACTTCTGCGATCTCCTTGCGCATGAAGTGGCGGAACGCGCCCTTTTGGGAGGACGCACCCTCTTCGGGGAGCGGGAAGAAGGCGCGCTCCGCGCGTTGCAGATGCGCGTCGAACACCTCCACGCCCGCCCGCGTGAGGCGGGCAAATTCGCCGTCTTCGAGCGCATAGGCGCGCCGCCCCGCACCGGGGAAAGCAGCGGCATCGCTCGCCGCAAACGCCTCCCCCTCCCCCGCGGCGACGAGGAGCGGGCTCCTTCTCCGCGCGCAGACGATCTCCTCCCTCCCCTCGCACAAAACGGCGAACGCATACGAGCCGGAAAGCAGCGCCGTCGCCCGCGCGACGGCGCGCAGCAGCTCCCCCTCCTCCTGCAAAAAACGGGCGATGAGGTGGACGGCGACCTCGCTGTCCGTGTCCGAGGAAAAGCGCTCGCCGCGCGCAAGGCACGCCTCTTTGAGGGAGGCGGCGTTCTCGAGGATGCCGTTGTGGACGAGGCAGACGTTTTGGTAGCGGTGCGGGTGGGCATTGCGCTCCGAGGGCGCGCCGTGCGTCGCCCAGCGCGTGTGCCCGATGCCGCAGTTTCCCGCAAGCGCGCGGGCGCTCTCCAGCGCCGCGACGCGCCCCTTGCGCCTGACGAGGGAGAATCTTCCTTCCGCCCCCACGACGGCGATGCCCGCGGAGTCGTAGCCGCGGTATTCGAGGCGGGACAGTCCGTCCAGCAGAACGGGCGCCGCGTGGCGGGCGCCGACATAGCCGACGATGCCGCACATCAGAGCGCCTCCGCGCTCTCGCGCAGGGCGCGCTCCACGCGCCGCACCGCCTCCTCGGCGGCAGCCTCCTCCCCCTCGGCGAGCACGCGCACGACCTCCTCCGTCCCCGAGGGACGCACGACCATGCGCACGCCCGCCTTCTCCGCCTCGCGTACGGCGCGCTGCACCCCCTCGCCCGCGACGAGCGCCGCGCCGCCCCCGACGGCGACGTTGCACGCGCGCTGCGGAAGGGGGGAATAGCCGCGCAGAAGAACGGAGAGCGGGCACTTTTTTTCAGCGACGATCTCCGCCGTTTTGAGTGCCGTGAGGATGCCGTCGCCCGTCGAGGCGTGCTTGCGGAAGATGATGTGCCCCGAGGGCTCTCCGCCCAGAAGCACGCCGCGGCGCGCCATTTCGCCCGCGACGAACTTATCCCCCACCTGCGTGCGCGTGCACACCACGCCTATGCGTTCGAGCGCACGCAGAAGCCCGCCGTTGGAGAGCACCGTCGTCACCACGCCCGCGCCCAGCTCCCCCCGTTCCGCCATCTCCCGCGCGCAGAGGTAGAGGATGCCGTCGCCGTTCACGATCTCCCCCCGCTCATCCACGGCGATACAGCGGTCGGCGTCGCCGTCGAAGGCAAATCCCATATCGAGCGAATGCAGGCGCACCAGCTCGCACAGTCCCTCGGGACGGGTGGAGCCGCACCCCGCGTTGATGTTGGTGCCGTCGGGCGAGACGCCGAGGCAGCGCACCTGCGCGCCCAGCGCGTCGAACACCGTCTTGGCGAGCGACCACGCGCTGCCGTTGGCGCAGTCCAGCCCCACGCGCAGCCCGCGAAAGGAGGCGCGCGGCAGGGAGAGAAGATATGCGAGATAGCGGTTGCGCCCCGCCGCGTAGTCCACCGTTCTGCCGATGTCCGCGCCCGTTGCGAGGGGCAGCGTTCCGCCGTCGAGATATTCCTCCAGAAGAAGGAGCACCTCCTCCGAGAGCTTTTCCCCGTCGCCGCCGAACAGCTTGATGCCGTTATCCAAGTAGCAGTTGTGGCTGGCAGAGATCATCGCGCCGCAGTCGAACCCCTCCGTGCGCGCGACGAAGGCGACGGAGGGCGTAGTGGTGACGTGCAGGAGAAAGACGTCCGCCCCCGAAGCCGCCGCACCCGCCGCAAACGCATATTCGAAGCAGTAGGAGGAGAGGCGGGTATCCTTGCCGAGGACGATGCGCGCCCGCCTGCCGCGCCCGTAGTAATGCCCCAAAAATCGCCCCGCCCGAAAGGCATGGATGGCGGTGAGCGTCTCGTTCGCCCGCCCGCGAAAGCCGTCCGTTCCGAAATATTTCATAGCACCTCCCCGCGCGGCTGCGCACCCCCATCCTATGCCGCGGGGCGCGCGGCGCGTGCGTCAGGAAAGGTACTTCCCTGCCCCCTCTTTTACGGCGAGCGCGCGGCTCCTGCCGATGCAGAAGTCCCCGTCCGCCAGATCGCGCGTCACGGTGGTGCCCGCCGCGACGAAGCACCCCTTCCCGATACCGACAGGGGCGATGAGGTTGCAGTTGCACCCCAAAAACGTGCCGCTGCCGACGCGCGTACGGTGCTTATTTTTCCCGTCGAAGTTGGCGAATACGACGCCGCAGCCGACGTTCACCCCCTCGCCGAGTTCCGCGTCCCCGATATAGGCAAGGTGCGCCGCCTTGCTGCCGCTGCCGATGTGCGCATTCTTGCATTCGACGAAGGAGCCGATGCGCACGCCGTCCTCAAGGCGAGTGCCCGCGCGGAGGAAGGAAAAGGGTCCCACAGTGCAATCCGCCCCCAAAACGGCGTGGTCGGCGTGGGAACTGACAATGCGCGTTCCACTGCCGACGGAGCAGTCCGCAAGCACGCTCGCCCCCTCCACCGTGACGTTCTCCCCCAGCACGCACGCGCCGCGCAGAACGCACCCGCTGCCCACAAAACAGCCCTCGCCGAGCACGCAGGCATCGTCCACCTGCGCCCCCTCCTCCACGCACACGCCGCCCCGCCGCAGCGCCTCCGCCTTCTCCGAAAAGGCGCGCCCGCGCATGGCGGCATAGTCGGCGAGGGTGAACATCCCCGCGTCGGGCGGCTCCGCCTCGGAGAACGCGCCGCCGCGCTCTAAAAATCCGCCGCGAAAGCGGACGCTGCCCGCGTGAGAGCAGAGATATGCCGCGAGCTTCTCCCGCGTCAGAAAGGGAAAAACCGCCCACAGGACACACTTTTCCCCCGCAGGCAATGCGCCGTCCGTCACCTGCGCGCCCAGATCGGAGCACATCCTTGAAAGGGTATCCTTCCCCGCGAGGGCGAGTTCGTGCGCCTTGCGCCCGCGGAAGGTAAAAAAGCTTCGCCTCAAAACAAAGATCTTCATCCCGTCAGTATATGAAAATGCCGCGTCCGATGAGAACGGACGCGGCGAAATCGTCTGGTGTTTTCAGGGATTTTTTGGGTAAAACCCATACCCGCAGGCATTTACAGGTGTTTTAAAATATTCCGGTAGATGGCGGTATCCGAGTCGAGGAAGGTGTTGAAGATGACGCGGAGCCTGCTCTCGGGGTGGCGCATCTTCCAGCGCATGACGGCGCCCGCGGCGATCTCCGCCGCCTCCGCCTGCGGGAAACTGAACACGCCCGTCGAAATGCAGCAGAACGCCACCGACTTCATGCAAAGCTCCTCGGCGGCTTCCAGGCAGGAGGTGTAGCACGAGCGCAGCAGCGCGCGGTCCTCCTCCGTCACCTCCCGCCGCACCATGGGACCCACGGTGTGCAGGACGTACTTTGCGGGCAGGTTGTAGGCGCGCGTCACCTTGCAGTCGCCGCACTCCTCCTCGTGCCCCTGCGCGGCGATGAGCTTGGCACAGTCGTCGCGCAGCTGCATCCCCGCCGCCGAATGGATGACGTTGTCGATGCAGTTATGATTGGGCAGAAAACAGCCCAAAAGCCCCTTGTTGGCAGCGTTGACGATGCCGTCCGCGGCGAGCCTGCGGATGTCCCCCTGCCAGAGCGAGACCCCGTCCCGCTCGGGGATCTCGTCCGTTTGCACGATGCCGCGCTCCAGCGATTCCGTCCAGAACAGCCTGTCCTGCACGGCGAGCATATCGGCGGGAACGGGGTGCGCGGGACGCTCGTTCATGTAGCCGCGCATGAGGGCGCGCTTTTTTTCCACGCTCGCGCTGAACGCCGCGATGAGCCCGCGTTCGCGCAGCAGCCATTTGAGGAGGGTATCCGTCGCCTCCCGCACGCCCGCCTCGTCGAGCGGCTCGGGGCGCGGATAGGGCGCAAGATCGATGACCCCTTCCGTCTTATGAGGCGTCACTTTGCATTCTCCTTGTTGAAGTTGATGAGGCACCCCGCGAGCAGGATCTTGCGTTCCTCCCGCGTGAGCGCGCCCGTATCGAGCGCAATATCGCGCGTCCTGCCGCCCGAGATGACTTTGGCGACAAAGCGCTCCTCGCCCGAGGCGATGTTTTCCGCTATATTTTCGAGATAGAGAAAGTCCCCCACCTTCACGCCCGCATCCTTGCAGGTGAAGGGGAGCATCCCCCAGTTGATGAGGTTGGAGCGGTAGCGCTTGGTGGCGTACTCCTTGCAGATGTTGGCGACGCCCCCCAGAACGCGCTGGCAGGAGGCAGCCTGCTCGCGCGCGGAACCGTCCCCGGGCTTTACGGACACGACGACGCTGCCGTACACCGTCCCCTCCGCAGGGGTGAAGGCGCCCAACTCCTTTAGAACGTGTTCGGGAAGGGCGCCCGTCTCGCGGCGCACGCCCTCGTCGGCGGCGACCGCCTTCGCCCGCTCCACATACATGGGATCTTTGCGGGAGAGCGCGAAGGAGGCGAGCTTTAAGGGGTTGGAGCGATAGGAGGACGTCTCCCCCGAGGGGATGAGCTCGTCCGTCGTCGTCACGAGGTCGGTGAGAACGGAGACCACCTTCATGAGAAGGTGCTTGCCGAGGGCGATCTGTTCGGGCCAGTCGGCGATGTTGGGGCCGTAGACGAGCTCGGCGGAAGCATCGGGCTTGCCCGCTCCGTGATAGACGCGGTTCTCGTAGATCTTGCCGTCAAAGGTGTATTTTTTGATGCGCTTGTTGTAGGCAACGTCCAGCGCGGAGGTGAGCACGCCGCCGTTTGCCGCCGTGGCGGCGATGGAGCGCGCGTCCATGAGCGCCACCGCGGCGAGCTGTCCCTGCGCGGGTTTGCTCCCCTCGCGGTTTTCAAAGTTGCGCGTCGTGTGGCGGATGGAGAGCCCGTTGTTGGCGGGCACGTCCCCCGCGCCGAAGCAGGGGCCGCAGAACGCCGTCTTGATGACGGCGCCCGCCTCCATCAAGGCAGAGGTGTAGCCCGCGTCGGTGAGCGCCTTATAGACGGGCTGGGAGGCGGGATAGACGGAGAGGGCAAACTCCCCCGTTCCCACGCTCTTGCCGCGCAGGATCTCCGCCGCCTCGGCGACGTTCTCGTACCCGCCGCCCGCGCACCCCGCGATGACGCCCTGCGTGACGTACACCTTGCCGTCCTTCACCTTGTCGGTGAGAGTGAAGGAATCGTCCCCCTTGATCTTCCTGCCCTGCTCCTCCGCCTTTTTGAGGTAGGGAACGGGATCGGACAGAAACTCGCGGATGGGGATCGCGTTGGACGGGTGGAAGGGCAGCGCGATCATGGGCTCGACGCGCGAGAGGTCGATGACGACGGCGCCGTCGTAGAAGGCGGGCTCTTTCACCTTCATCTCGCAGTAGTCCCCCTCTCTTCCGTGCGCCTTAAAGTATTCCCGCGTCTTTTCGTCCGTCTCCCAGATGGAGGAGAGGCAGGTGGTCTCCGTCGTCATCACGTCGATGCCGATGCGGTAGTCCATGGAGAGGTTTGCGATGCCGGGGCCGACGAACTCGAGGATCTTGTTCTTTGCGAACCCGCTTGCAAACGTCGCCCCGACGAGGGCGAGCGCCACGTCCTGCGGGCCCACCCCCTTGCGCAGCTTGCCCTTTAAGTAGACGGCGATGAGCTCGGGGCGCTTCACGTCGTACGTCTGGCGCAGGAGCTGCTTGACGAGCTCGGGTCCGCCCTCGCCCACGGCGAGCGTGCCGAGCGCGCCGTAGCGGGTGTGCGAATCGGAGCCGAGAATCATCGCCCCGCACTTCGCCGCGCACTCGCGCATATACTGATGGATGACGGCGAGATGGGCGGGAACGTAGTCCCCGCCGTATTTTTTGGCGGCGGAGAGCCCGAAGACGTGGTCGTCCTCGTTGATGGTGCCGCCCACGGCGCACAAAGAATTGTGGCAGTTGGTGAGCGTATAGGGAATGGGGAAGGAAGTGAGCCCGCTCGCCTTCGCCGTCTGGATGATGCCGACATAGGTGATGTCGTGCGAGACGATGGCGTCGAAGCGGAGCTTTAAGTCCCCCTCACTTCCGACGTTGTGCGACTTTAAGACGGAATAGGTGAGCGTGCTCTTTTGCGCCCGCTCCTTTTTGTCCGACGTGAAGAACGCCTGCGCCTCCCTGACGATGCGGCCGTCCATATAATAGACGCCCTTTTTGATGAGCTTGACCATACCTTCCTCCTGCGGGGAGATTTCACGCTGTGTAAACTCCCCTATGATAATCGTATCCCATTATACAGGATTTTTCGCGCGATTTCAAGCGTTCGGCAAAATTTCCGTAAAATTTACGCAAAACAATTTTTTCCGTACGGGAAACTGCATGAAAATATGCCCGCATTCCCCCCATTTTCTTGCAATTTGCCCGACAATTTGCTATACTTACGGTATGAAACGCAAAAAAGTTTACCCTTCGGATGCGCCCGAAGTCATCGCGCCCGAGCTTGCGGGAAAGAGCGAACTGCCCGTCCGCGCGGCGGACGACAGCTCCCGCCCCGTCACGCGCTATAAATTCCGCTTTTCGGCGCTCACGCGCGCCGTGCTTTTTGCGGGCCTTGCCCTGTGCGTCGCCGCCATCGCGCTGACGACATGGCAGCTCTTCGACCTTCTGCGCACGGGCACGAACACCTCCGTCCTCGAATGGCTCAAACTCGGGCTCATGTACCTTGTGAGCGGTGCGCTGGGCGCGCTCATCGTCGCCGTGCTGCTGCGCTCGGAATACCAGCTCGGCGGACGCAATCTGACGCTCGTCTTCGGGTTTATCCGCACCCGCTACCCGCTCGCCGCCATCCGCTCCGTCCACCTCTTCAAGGGCGCAAAAAAACTCGTCGTCTACTTCGAGGACGAGAAGAACAAATATATGGCGATCGTCATCAGGGAGAGCCTCTACGAGACGTTTGTAAAGGACCTGCTCTCCCGCAATGAGCGCATCGTGTTCACCTTCTCCACCGCCGAGGAGGAGAACGAACTCAAAAAGAAGAAGTAGAAAATTTGCGCGCGCCCCTGCCGTCCTCTGACGGCGGGGGCGCGCATTTTTACGCAGTTCAGAAGGCGTCCTTTTCCGTCCTGCTCCAGATGCGGGCGATGACGCGCATCTTCCACGAGAGCGGCGCAAGGCGCATGAGGAAGGCGAGCAATTTGTTCCAGCCGCCGATGACGACGCGGCGGCGGTTTTTGGAGAGCGCCTTTAAGGAGCGGACGGCGACCGTCTCGGGCGGGAGCTGCGACACCCTTCCGAACCAGCCGTGCGCGGCGATATTCTCCCTGATATCCTCCCGCGTGGGGATGCCGCCCGGGAGCACGACGGTGACTTTGGCGCGCCCGCGCAGCTCGGAGTGCAGGGCGACGAAGTACTGTTCGAGCGCCTTTTTGCTCGCGCTGTACAGCGCAAAATAGGGCATGGGCGAGGCGGCGGACATACTGCCCACGGCGAGCAGCTCGCACGCGCCGTCGGCACGTTCCGCGACCATGCGCGCCAGAGACACGGCGCCCTCGAAGTTGACGCGCGCCTGCATGACGAGCTTTTCCTCCGTGTACTTCTCCGCCGCCTTCTGCGTGTCGATCCCCGCGACGTACACGAGGCGGGAGATCTTCACGCCGCGCCCGTCGGCATAGGCAAAGAGCGCCTCCCGCTCCGCGCTCGACGCAAGGTCGCACGCGAACGTCTGAACGGGGAGCGCGGGATACTCCGTTTGCAGCTCCCCCTGAAGGGCTGCAAGGCGCTCGGCGCTCCTGCCCGTCAGAAAGAGCGGCTCTCCGCGCGCGGCGAGCACCCGCACGAACGCGCCGCCCAGCCCGCCGCACGCGCCCGTGACAAGGGTCGCGCCCTTTTCCGCGCTCTTTTTTGCACCCATGTCTGCGCCCATGTCAGCGCTCCCTCCGCAGAAGGTTGATGAAGGCGCGCAGGGAATAGGGCATATTGGCGTCTTTGGCGAGCGCCAGCCCCACCGAGCGCACGGGCATGGCGGGCTTTACGTTGACTTCAAACAGCTCGCCGTCGCGCAGGCGGCGCTGCGCATACTCGCGCGGCAGGCACCCGATGCCCATGCCGTCCGTCACGAGGCGCTTCATGAAGTCCCAGCTCCCCACCTCCACCGCGGGGGTGAGCTTAACGCCCAGGCTCTCGGCAAAGTGGTCGAACGCGGCGCGCGCCACCGTGTTCCCTTCGAGCAGGAGCAGGGGATATTCGGCGAGCTCCCACACGCCCACCTCCCGCCCTTTGAGCTCGGAAAAGGCGTTCCCCGCGACAAAGACGTCGCTCAAAAGCGCCACCGTATCCGAGATGACGATGCCGTCGTCGGGCGGGATGGGCAGGTTGAGAAAGCCGACGTCGCAGCGGTCAGTCTTCAAAAATTCGATGATGCGGGGAGAGACCTCGGAGATGAGCTCGATCTTCACCTGCGGGCAGAGCTTGTGATAGGCGACGATCTTGTCGGCGAGGATGTATTGGAAGATGGTCTCCGACGCGCCGATGCGCAGCGTGCCCGTGGCGCTCTTTTTGAGTTCGGAGAGCTTGTCCTCCACGCCGCTCAAAAGGCGCAGCGCGCGCTCCACGTCGGGGAAGATGAGTTCGCCCCCCTGCTTGGAGAGTTCCATCCCCTTGTGCATCCTGTGGAAGAGCGACGTGCCGAGCTGCGTTTCGAGCTGCTTGACCGCCTGCGAGACGGCTGGCTGGGAGATGAAGAGCTCCTCCGCCGCCTTGGTGAGGCTCCCGCACCGCGCCACCGTGTAAAATACCTTGTAAAGTTCCAGATTGACCATACCGTTCCCTCTTTTTGATGACCGTGTATCGCTTTCCGCCCCGTTGAGGGGGAAGGGCCCTATTTCCCCACGCAGAATTTGGAGAAAATTTCGTCGATGACCGCCTCGTTCGCCGTCTCGCCCGAGATGACGCCCAGCGCCTCCCACGCGCGGCGGATGTCCTCGGCATACAGCTCGCAGGGGGCGTCCTCCACCGCCGCGAGCGCCGCACAGACCGCGGCGTGCGCCGCCCCGACGGCGCGGTAGTGCCGCTCGGACAGGAGGAAGGCGTCGTCGTTCTCCCGCCCGAACCCGCGTTCGTATAAAAGTTCGCGCAGCGCGTCGAGCCCCTCCCCCGTCACGGAGGAGAGCACGACGTCGCAGTCCGTTCTGCGCGAGATGTCGCTCTTTGCGCCCACCGTGATGACGGGCGTGCCCTGCGGAAGCTCGGGCGCGGGCGCGTCCTCCTTAAAATAGACGATGACGTCCGCCGCGCGGATCGCCTCCTTTGCACGGCGCACCCCCTCGCGCTCCACCTTGTCGGCGCTCTCGCGCAAGCCCGCCGTGTCGGTAAGGAGGAAGTTGACGCCGCGGATGCAGAGCGTGCCCTCGTTGAGATCGCGCGTGGTGCCCGGGACGTCGGACACGATGGCGCGGTCATACCCCAGAAGGGCGTTTAAAAGGGAGCTTTTGCCCGCATTGGGCGCACCGACGAGCGCGACGCGCACGCCGGATGCTATCTTTCTGCCCGCGCGGTACTGCGAAAGAAGGCGTGTAAGCTCCCCCTCCGCCCGCACGAGGCGCTCCTTTATCTGCGCGCGCGTCTCCGCGCCCAGCTCCTCCTCGGGATAGTCGAGGTCGGCGTCCACCTGCGCAAGGCACTCGGTGAGAGCGCTTTGAAGCTGCGTTCCGAGGCGGGTGAGGCGCTCCGTGTAGAGCAGATACCCCGCGCGCACCTGCGCCTCCGAGGAGGCGGCGATCATCTCCCCCAGCCCCTCCGCCGCCGAGAGCGAGAGCTTGCCGTTGAGATACGCCCTGCGCGTGAACTCGCCGCGCTCCGCCATGCGCGCGCCCAGCCCGAGCGCCCGCCGCAGCACGCCGCGCGCGATCTCCGTTCCGCCGTGGCAGTGCAGCTCCACGACGTCCTCCCCCGTAAACGACCTGGGGGCGCGGAAGTAGACGCACATTCCGTAGTCGCAGAACGTCCCCGCGTCGATGACGCCGGGATAGAGCATATTGGGCACGAACTCCCCCTTGCGGGAGAACATCTTTTTTGCCGTTTCGAGCGCGCCCTCGCCGCTCATGCGGATGACGGCGACGCCCGCCGCGCCGCTCGCCGTGGCGATGGCTGCAATGAGATCGTTCATCTTTTCCATAAGCGCAGCTTCTTGTCCGCCGCGCCTTCCTCCGTCCGATGGGTTTCGGATATAAATTTCCTTTATATTTCCTTATATATTATAGCACGCCCGCGGCAAATTGCAAGCAAATAAAAAGCTGCGGCGGATTTTTCCTTCGGGAAAATCCGCCGCAGCCGACATTCATCAGAAATCGGGGAACGGGTCGTTGTTGCCCCCGTTGCCGCCATTGCTGCCGCCCGAGCCTTCGTCCGAGCCGCCGCCCTGTCCGCCGGTCTGCGCGGGGGAGCCGCCGAAGTCGGAGAAGGGATCGTCCTGCGGCGCGTTCGTGCGGTTGCCGTCCGCGTCGTATCCGCCGTAGCCGCCGCCATAACCGCCGTAGCCGCCCTGTCCGTAACCCTGCTGACGGCGCGCGTACTCCTCCATCCGCCTGCGCATATAGGCGTCGTAGTCGACGGGCGTGTTGTTGCGCACCGCAAAGATGGCGACGCCGCGCAGCGGAACGATGGTGCTCAACAGCGTCATCCAGAACACGCCGCGCGCAAAGTACTTGCGGAAGAAGGCGATGAACAGCACGCAGAAGAAAAAGAGCAGCGCAAGATAGCAGACGGTGTTCACCCACGAGAGAACGAGGTCGGCGGTCACCATCCAGCGCAGCGCGAGCGGCACGTTGTTGGTGTTGAGATAGAGCGTCGAACCGTCCTCCATCACCTCAAAGTATTCGGGGCGGTAGAGAAAGATCTGAATGACGGTATAAAAGAGGCTGATGCCGACATAGACGATCTCCGTGAGCATGGCGTACAGCCCCGCGCGCTTCATCTTCGTGCCGAACACCTGCGCGTCGCCCGCGAGCTTGCCCGCATAATAGGTGTTGGCGAAGGGCAGAAAGGCGAGGAAGGTGTGTTTCATGCCCGCGCGCTGCGCCATTTTGCGCATCCCCAGCCCGCCGAGCACGAGGCAGATGAGATACACGCCGCCCGCCACGCCGAGGCTGATGTACAGTGTGCGCAGGAGCGCCTCGATATACGCCTCCGGCGTCGCCGCCGTCGTAAAGTACTCGGCAAAGACCTGCACGATGTTGACCCAATCAAAAAATTCCATGTTATTCTCCTTCAAACAGAGGGATCTCGTATTCCACGCGCTCGAGCGTTAAGCCCTCGGGCGGGAGGGTGCGGAAGAGCAGCGAACGCTCCCCCGTCAAAAACGCCCTGCCGATGTCGTCCGCCCTTGCGGGCGTGCACCCCACGGCGTAAATTTCGCCCGCGAGGATGCGCACCATGTTGTAAAGAAAGCCGTTTCCCGTGACGCGGACCTCGTACATGGGTACCCCGTAAACGGTCATGGCGTCCACGCGGACCTCATACAGAGTGCGCACCGTCGTCTTTGCGGACGACCCCGTGGCGCGGAACGCGGCGAAGTCATGCTCCCCCTCCAGCAGCTTTGCCGCCGCGCGCATGGCACCCATGTCCGGGGTGCCGTCCAGCCGCGCCGCATAGCGGGAGAGCAGCGGATGCGCGACGGGAGAAGTGTAAAAGCGATAGCAGTACGTCTTTTTCCGCGCGGCGCGCGTGCAGTCGAATCCCTCGGGCGCCGCGGCACTTTTTAAGACTTTGACGTCGGGCGGAAGGTGCATATTGAGCACCGCCGCCAATTTGTGCGCGGGGACGGGCGTTTCGCCGTCCAGCGTGCCCACCTGCGCCGCCGCGTGCACGCCCGCGTCCGTTCTGCCCGAGAGCGCCGTGCGCGAAAAGCTGCCCGCCTCCAATGCCGCCCGTTCGAGCTCGCCCTGCACGGTGCGCCCGTTCTTCTGCCGCTGCGACCCTGCAAAGTGCGTTCCGTCGTAGGCGATGAGCAAGACATAGCGCATAGGCTGCCTCAATAGGGTGCGGGCAGGTAAATTTTCATGACGACCACGCCCGCAATGAGCGCCGCACCCAGCAGGAACGCGACGGCGTCGCGCCAGGTGAAGCGCAGTTTTTTGTACTTTGTGCGATGTTTTCCGCCCGTGTAGCAGCGCGCGTCCATCGCGTCGCCCAGCTCGTCCGCGCGGCGGAAGGCGGAGAGCAGCAAGGGAACGAGGATGGGAATGGTCGCCTTTATCTTCTTGCCCAGGCCGCGGCTCTCGAAGTCCGCCCCGCGCGCCATCTGCGCGTTCTTGATGCGGGACGTCTCGTCCATCAGAATGGGGATGAACCGCAGAGCGATGCTCATGATGAGCGCGATCTCGTGCACGGGGATCCTGATCCACTTCAAGGGGGTGAGCAGGCTCTCCACGCCGTCCGTGAGGGAGACGGGCGTCGTCGTATAGGTGAGCATGGAGGAACACACAACGAGCAGCACGAGCCGCAATGCGAGAAAGAGGGAAAAGATGATGCCCTCGAAGGAGATGCAGAAGATCCCCCACTCCCAATACACCGTCTCGCCGCTGTAAAAGAGCACATTGAGAACTGCGGTGAAGAGGACGAGGAAGGTGACGCCGCGGATGGCGCGCAGCACCTTTCCGAAGGGGATGCGCGCAAAGATGACGATGAGCACGAGCACCGCCGCGCACGCCGCGAGCCCGTAAAAGTTGCTCGCAAGAAAGATGGCGACGATGTAGGCGATGAGGAAGAGGATCTTCAGCCGCGGGTCGAGGCGGTGCACAAAGGAATCGACGGGATAGAACTGCCCGAAGGAGACGTCTTTCATCTTGCGCCCTCCTTCTTTTCCCGCCACGCCGCGAGCACCGCGCGGCAGAAGTCCTCCGTCGTGTAGTCGCAGTCAACGTGCACGCCCGCCTCTTCGAGCTGCGCACACAATTTTGCCGTGAGCGGCACGTCCAGCCCCATCTCCCCGAGCTCCGCGGCATGGCGGAAGAGCTCGCGCGGGGGGAGCACATATCTGACGCGCCCGTCCGCGAACACTGCCGCCCGCGTACAGTTTTCGGAAATTTCGTCCATATCGTGCGAGACGATGACGACCGTCTTGCACCACTCCCTGTGCAGCTTATGCAGAAGCTCCATCACCTCGCGCTTGCCGAGGGGGTCGAGCCCCGCGGCGGGTTCGTCGAGCACGAGCACCTCGGGACGGGTGACGATGACCCCCGCGATGGCGACGCGCCGCTTCTGCCCGCCCGAGAGTTCGAAGGGCGATTTGTCCTTCATCTCCTCATAGTCGAGCCCCACCACCTCGAGCGCCGCCTTCACTGCGGCGGCGATCTGTTCGGGGGAGAGCTTCTCCTCGGAGAAGTTCTTGAGCCCGAACGCCACGTCCTCGGCGACCGTCTCGGCAAAGAGCTGATATTCGGGGTACTGGAACACCATCCCCACGTTCCTGCGCAGGGCGCGGAAGTCGGTCTTTTTGTCGGCGAGGTCAAACTCCCCCACCGTAAGAACTGTCTTTGGACGCGATACGTCCCCCTTCCTCGGCTTTTTGGGGCGGTATTTTTTGAGGGAGGAGGGCAGGCGCAGCAGCCCGTTCAGGTGCTGCACGAAGGTGGATTTTCCGCTGCCCGTGTGCCCGATGATGCCGAAAAATTCCCCCTCCTCGATGGTGAGGGAGACGTCCTTTAACGCCGCTGTTTCGAAGGGCGATCTCGGATTATAGGTGTAAAAGAGGTGCTCGGCTACGATACGCATTTTGCGATCTCCTTTGCGAGCACCGCCGCGTCGAGGGTGTAGGCGACGTCCATGCCGCCCGCGCGCAGCTTTTCGCAGATGATGCCGATGTGGGGCAGGGCGAGGTTGTAGGTGACGAGCTCCTCCCGCCGCTCGAAGATGTCCGCAGGCGCGCCCTCCATGACGAGCTCGCCGCGGTTCATGACGATGGCGCGGTCGGCGAGCAGCGCCTCCTCCATGAAGTGGGTGATGAGGATGACGGTGATGCCCCGCTCCTTGTTGAGGCGGGTGACGACGTCCACGATCTCCCGCCGCCCGCGCGGGTCGAGCATGGCGGTGGATTCGTCCAGAATGACGACTTTGGGCATGAGCGCGAGAACGCCCGCGATGGCGATGCGCTGCTTCTGCCCGCCCGAAAGGCGCGCGACCGTGGCGTGGCGGTATTCCTCCATTCCGACGGCGCGCAGGGCGAAGTCGATGCGCTTCCCGATCTCCTCGCGCGCGAGCCCGACGTTCTCCGCCCCGAAGGCGACGTCGTCCTCCACGATGGTGGCGACCGTCTGATTGTCGGGGTTCTGGAACACGACGCCCACCTGCGAGCGCACGTCAAAGAGGTTTTTCTCGTTCACCGTCTGCCCGAACACGCGCACGCTGCCCGCGTCGGGGGTGAGCAGCCCGTTGGAAAGGCGGGCGAGCGTCGATTTTCCGCTGCCGTTGTGCCCGAGCACCGCGACGAACTCCCCCTCTTCGACGGATAAATTGAGATGACTGACGGCGAGCGGCCCTCCCTCCTCATAGCGGAAGGACACGTCCGCAAATTCGATGGCTTTCATATTGCTCCCGCAGCCGCGCCCTGTCGCGCGGCGGTCATTGCATGATAACAGGTATAAACAACTATATTATAGCAAATCGTCCGTCATTTTACAATGAAATCGCCGTGATATTTTTGTAAAACCCCGCCCGCAGAATAAAATTTTTCCGCCCGGGGACATTCCCGTGCCTCACGCCGGACACGGCGCCGCCGGGGCGGACGATGCCGCCTCCCCCCGTTCCGTGCGGCGCGGGGGAAAATTTCTTTTGGGAAATGATGAATTTTTTCACGATTGGGGGTTGACTTGTCCCGCGAAAACATTTATAATATGTATGTGCGCGGAACGCGCTGCTTTTTCCGCGCGCTCTCCCATGCGATCACGGCGTTTTTCCTTGGAACGGCTCTTTGTCCGCCCGACGGAAAAACGTGTGAATAAATTCTGAAATTTTTTATGGAGGTTTTTCGATGACCAAGATGACGATTGACGGCAATACCGCCGCATCGCACGTCGCGTATGCTTTCTCGGAAGTCGCGGCGATCTACCCCATCACGCCTTCCTCTCCCATGGCGGAGTCGGCGGATGAATGGGCGACCCAAGGCAGAGTGAATATGTGGGGACAGAAGCTCCGCATCGCGGAGATGCAGTCGGAGGGCGGCGCTGCGGGCGCCGTGCACGGCTCGCTCTCGGCGGGCGCGCTGACGACGACGTACACCGCGTCGCAGGGACTTCTTCTGATGATCCCCAATATGTACAAAATTTCGGGCGAGCTGCTCCCCATGGTCATGCACGTCTCCGCCCGCGCGCTTGCCGCACACTCCCTCAACATCTTCGGCGACCATCAGGACGTGATGGCGTGCCGTCAGACGGGCTTTGCGATGATCGCGGGCTGCTCGGTGCAGGAGGTCATGGACCTTGCGCTCGTCGCGCACCTCTCCACGCTGCGCGCACGCGTCCCCTTCATCAACTTCTTCGACGGCTTCCGCACCTCGCACGAGGTCTCCAAGATCGACGTCATTTCCTATGAGGAGATGAAGGCGATCGTCGACAAGAAGGGTCTTGAAAAGGACATCGCAGACTTCCGCGCCCGCGCGCTCAACCCCGAGCACCCCATCCAGAAGGGCACCGCGCAGAACGGCGACACCTACTTCCAGAACCGCGAGACGGCGAACAGCTACTACGCCGCCACTCCCGCCATCGTGCAGGAGATGATGGACGAAGTGTCCGCCCTGACGGGAAGGAGCTATCACCTCTTTGACTACGTCGGCGCGCCCGACGCGGAGGAGGTCATCGTCATCATGGGCTCGGGCGCAGAGACGGTGGAGGAATCCATCAACAAGCTCAACGCACAGGGCAAGAAGTACGGCCTCATCAAAGTGCGCCTTTACCGCCCCTTCGTGTCCGACGCCTTCGTCGCAGCCATCCCCAAGAGCTGCAAGAAGATCGCCGTGCTCGACAGGACGAAGGAGCCCGGCTCCCTCGGCGAGCCCCTCTACCTCGACGTCTGCACGGCGCTGCTTGAAAAGGGTCTTAAAAAGATCGACGTCGTGGGCGGCAGATACGGCCTCGGCTCCAAGGAGTTCAACCCCTCCATGGTGCTCTCCGTCTACAAGAACCTTGAAAAGAAGGAGCCCAAGAACCACTTCACCGTGGGGATCTATGAGGACGTGACCAACTCCTCCCTCGACTTCTCCGAGAAGTTCGACGCGGCGCCCGCAGGCTCCACCTCGTGCAAGTTCTACGGCCTCGGCTCGGACGGCACGGTCGGCGCGAACAAGAACTCCATCAAGATCATCGGCGACCACACCGATATGTATGCGCAGGCGTACTTCTTCTATGATTCCAAGAAGTCGGGCGGCATCACCGTCTCCCACCTCAGATTCGGCAAGACGCCCATCCAGTCGGAATACCTCATCGACGCGGCGGACTTCATCGCCTGCCACAACCCCTCCTATGTCATCCGCTATGACATGGTGAGCGACTTAAAAGACGGCGGTTCCTTCCTGCTGAACGCCCCCTGGACGACGGTGGAGGAACTGGACGCCAACCTTCCCGCAAAGGTGAAGAACGCGCTCGCCAAAAAGCACGCCAAGCTCTATGTCATCGACGCCATCTCCGTCGCGGGCAAGCTCGGGCTGGGCAACCGCACCAACACCATCCTGCAATCGGCGTTCTTCCTCATCAACGAGCAGATCCTGCCCTACACCGAGGCGGTCGACCTCATGAAGAAGATGGCGTACAAGTCCTTCGCAAGAAAGGGCGATGCCGTGGTGCAGATGAACTACGCCGCCATCGACTCCGCGAAGGAGCACCTCGTCAAAATCGACATCCCCGCTTCGTGGGCGACCACCACCGAGGGCGCCGAGATGGTCAAGCTCGCGGATAACGACTACTTCAAGGGCGTCGTTGCGCCCATCCTCGCCCTCGAGGGCGACAAGCTGCCTTCCTCCGCCTTCAATGCGGACGGCTCCGTTCCCACGGGCACGACCAAGTTCGAGAAGCGCGGCGTCGCCGTCATGGTGCCCAAGTGGGTGAAAGAGAACTGCGTGCAGTGCAACCAGTGCTCCTTCGTCTGCCCGCACGCCTGCATCCGCCCCGCCCTCGTCGCCGACGGCGCCGAGAAGCCCGAGGCGTTCGACGTCAAGCCCGCGCTCGGCGTCAAGGGATACAACTTCCGTATGCAGGTCTCCCCGCTCGACTGTATGGGCTGCGGCGTGTGCGCCGACGTCTGCCCCGGCATGAAGGGCAACAAGGCGCTCGTCATGACGCCCTTCGAGGAGCTGGAAGCCGTTGAGGCGAAGAATTGGGAATATGCCGTCGAGCTGCCCGAAGTCGACCTCTCCGAGGTCAAGATGGCAGACGTCAAGAAGTCGCAGTTCACCCCTTCCCTCTTCGAGTTCTCGGGCGCGTGCGCAGGCTGCGGCGAGACGCCTTACGTCAAGGTCGTCACCCAGCTCTTCGGCGACAGGATGATCATCGCCAACGCGACGGGCTGCTCCTCCATCTACGGCGGCTCCTCCCCCACCTGCCCCTACACGGTGAACAAGCAGGGTCACGGCCCCGCATGGGCAAACTCCCTCTTCGAGGACAACGCGGAGTTCGGCTACGGCATGAACCTTGCGTACAAGGCAAGAAGGGCGGCGCTCAAGGATAAGGTCGCCAAGCTCGCCGAAATGTGGGCGAACTATGAAGAAGGCAAGGCGGCGTGCGAGGCATGGATCGCGGGCATGGACGAAGCCGAGGCAAGCAAGAGCGCGGCTGCGGCGCTCGTGAAGGCTTGCGAGGGATGCAAGGACTGCGGCTGCGAAGCGGATGCGCTCGTCAAGGAAGTGCTTGCCGATAAGGACTGCCTCGTCAAGAAGTCCTTCTGGATCTTCGGCGGCGACGGCTGGGCGTACGACATCGGCTACGGCGGACTTGACCACGTTCTTGCCTCGGGCGAGGACGTCAACGTGCTCGTGCTCGACACCGAAGTTTACTCCAACACGGGCGGACAGGCAAGTAAGTCCACCCCCATCGGCGCGGTGGCGAAGTTCGCCTCCTCCGGCAAGCGCGTGAAGAAGAAGGATCTGGGCATGATCGCCGCAACGTACGGCTATGTGTACGTCGCACAGTGCGCGATGGGCGCCGACAAGGCACAACTCGTCAAGGCACTCAAAGAGGCGGAAGCCTACAAGGGACCTTCCCTCATCATCTGCTACGCGCCCTGCATCAACCACGGCATCAAGATGGCGAAGTCGCAGTCCGAGGAAAAGGCTGCGGTCGACTGCGGATATTGGCAGCTCTACCGCTACAATCCCGAGCTCAAGGAAAAGGGCGAGAACCCCTTCATCCTCGACTCCAAGGATCCCACGGGCGACTACCAGGCGTTCATTCTGGGCGAGACGCGCTACGCCTCCCTCAAAAAGACGCAGCCCGCCATTGCCGACGAGCTCTTCAAGGAGACGGAAGAATCCTCCAAGGAGCGCCTCGCAGGCTACAAGAAGATGGCAGGCAAAGAATAACTCTGCTTGCAAAAACAGCTCACGCCTCCGCGTGAGCTGTTTTTCTTTTGGGTGAATGAAATTCGGCGCGACCGATGTGAGTGTGAATGAAATCCGGCTCAACCGATGAGCGCGCCCGTGCACGCCGCCGCGCTTACCACATCGCCGCGCCGGAAATCAGCATTCCTGCAATCGGTTTTCTCATACAAAAACCGCCCGGGCGGGCGGTTTTTGCGTTATTCGATGCCTTCGTTGAGCTTTGCAAGCAGCGCGTCGAGGTCTTCCCCGTGAACGGCGACCGCCTGTTCGATGGTCTCACCGTGCGCAAGCGCGCAGCCGAAGCAGTGCATCCCCGCCGCGAGCAGCACTTCCGCCGCGTTCGGGTTGATCTGCAGGCAGTCGGCGATCAGCGTATCCTTGGTGATCTTTGCCATAGCCGTGTTCCTCCGTCTTGTTTTGCAGGTATTATAGCACATTTCGCGAAAAATTGCAAACCTTTTCGCGTCCGTCAGAGCGCCATCAGCCAATACAGCAGTCCCACCGCCGCGCCCGCCGTTACGC
Source organism: uncultured Clostridia bacterium (assembly GCA_944362555.1). GTDB lineage: Bacteria > Bacillota > Clostridia > Christensenellales > Borkfalkiaceae > Gallimonas. Next base: position 856 of record CALVTL010000010.1, on the reverse strand, counting down.
CGAACACGAGGATGGGCCCCGCGACGACGAACATCTTCGCCGCCGTGCCGTAGACAAAGCCCTCCGTCCTGAACTCGACGGCGGGAGAAGCGACGGAATTTGCGAACCCCGTGATGGGGACGATGCTCCCCGCGCCCGCATTTTTGCCGATGCGGTCGTAGACGCCCAAGCCCGTGAGCAGAACGCCCAGAAAGATGAGCGCCACCGAAACGGTGCCCGCGAGGACGTCCCCCGTCAGTCCCGCAAGTCCGAGCATCATGCGCAGGAACTGCCCGATGCAGCAGATGAGCCCGCCCACAAAAAAGGCGCGCAGGCACGTTTTGAAGTGCTGCGTCGGCGGCGCGAAGGAATGCACATAGTCGATATAATTTTTGTTGAAATTTTCGCGCGATCTGCCCGTCAAGGGCGCACCTCCTCCCGCCCCGCCGCGGGAAAGCAGGTCTCGCGCTCCTCGCGCGTCTTGCCGAGCGGGTTTTCCCTGATCTTCCTCATACCCTTATTTTCGGGCGCGCTCTCACAAATTATACGCCATCGGCGCGAACTTCTCCAAAACCCGCACCCGCATGGGGATTTTTGGGAAAGGAATTGTTGATTTGCGCGTTTGCGCCCGACCAAATTGATCATGAAATGACGGGCGTCGGATCTTACGGAACGGACAAAAGAACGCTCCACTCCTCTTTTTTTCCCGATCACGGGAAATTTTTTGTAGATATGTCGAAAAATCGCTTGACACTTTTTGAATAGTTGTTATAATAGGATATGCTGTTTTCAAAACACGACATTGAGGTGTAGCGCAGTTTGGTAGCGCGCTTGGTTAGGGACCAAGAGGTCGTGGGTTCAAGTCCCGTCACCTCAA
>CALVTL010000009.1 GCA_944362555.1 uncultured Clostridia bacterium | reverse complement strand
ATTGCCTTTGCGCATTCCGTCACTGACCTGCACCGCTGAAAGGCAATGCTTCGCGCGAACCTCCGGGAATCGGAGGGTCTTTCCACCTCTTCTCTGCGCCACGCAAAAAGCCCGCCAAAAGGCGGGCTTTTAGAGGATTTTGGCGACACCCCCAAGGGGGTCCCCTCGCCAAAGCTTCGCATTGCCTTTGCGCATTCCGACACTGACCTGCACCGCTGAAAGGCAATGCTTCGCGCGAACCTCCGGGAATCGGAGGGTCATTCTGCCTCTTCTCTGCGCCAACACGAAAAAAGCGCCCCGTTGGGGCGCTCTCGTGTTGGCGCAGAGAAGAGGATTCGAACCTCCGGACGAGTCACCCCCGTCACACGATTTCCAATAGTCACGCTTCAATATCAAAAAGAGAGTTCATATCAGTCTCTAAAATCTTTGCAATTTGAATTAAATTAGAGAGAGACGGTTCTCGTCTCCCCTGCTCCCAATTTGCGTATGTACTCTCACTGACCTGCAATTTTTCCGCCATTGCTTTTTGCGTCATATTGCGCTCTGCCCGAAGTTGCATCAAATGCTTTCCAAAGCGAACGGACACCGAGCCAGCATCTAAAAAAACTTTTAGAACCGAATTTACCGAATTTTTCATAGCACATTTTCTCCTCAAAGAAAATTATATCACAAAGGTAGTCAAAATGACTTGACATAGTCAAAACGGCGAGTATAATATGAGGTAGTCAATATGACTATATCATAAAGCCGTGCGAGGACTTTGTCAATCAGAATATGAGGGGCTTCCGAATTCCCTTATAGATAGAAAGGCTCTTGCGCTCGCACCGCAAGGGCTTTTTTGATTCAGGAAAGGAGACAGGCAAGAGCGAAAGCCGCGTGCTTCGACGAGCGCCGCAACGACGGGGGACCCGCTTGCGGGCGCCCCGTCAGGCGGGGCGCCTCTTAACTCGATTAAAGGTATTTAATTCACCGCGATGAACTGCATGATACTGCCAAAGCTTCATACCCTCACGCCCTATAATCGGCGGCTTATTCGGTCTGGAAACGTCGTCGAGCTCTACGAGTATGAAATGCCCGTACTCCGTGGCGGCACGTTCTCCCGCAAAGGACGCGCAAACGCGCCCTTTACCTCGGACGAGACCAAGCTTGACAACCGCAACAAGACGGCAGCCAGAGCGCGGAGACATGTGCGGCGCATCATCAATGCAAATCCGCAGCTTAACAAGTTTCTCACGCTGACTTACGCGGAGAATATGACAGACATTGACCGCGCCCGCAAAGAGCTTGATAATTTCTTCAAGCGATTAAAACGGCAATTTCCCCGCTTTGCCTATGTCTGCGTGATTGAGTTTCAAAAGCGCGGGGCGGTGCATTTTCATTTGCTCTGCAACCTCCCCTTTGTCGATGTCAAAGCGCTTGCCGAAGTTTGGGGGCATGGCTTCATTAAGCTCAACCGCATTGACAACGTTGATAATGTCGGCGCTTATGTCACCAAGTACATGACGAAAGAAAACATGGATGAGCGGCTCATCGGATATAGAAGTTACTCCATGTCCCGCGGGCTCAATGCGCCGCAGGAATACACGGACGAAGAGCAAATAGAAGCAGAGTTAGAGAGCCTTGCAGACGTGCAGCGCGTGCAAAGCTCAACGTATGAGAGCGAGTATTACGGCATTGTGCGGTACACGCAAATCATCTGCCGCAGGGAACAGGAAAGCCCGCAGGAGCAGCCAAGCAGTAATAAACACGGGGTACAGGGGCGCGCCCCTGTTATTGGTAGAAAAAAGCGGCGCGGCTGTGGTTAGTCTGTATCGCGAAACCCGCCCCGCCTGTTCAGAGTCCCCCGCGTGTTTATAGGAGAAAGAGAAGCACATGAACGCCAAGCAACGCTATAAGAATATCACGCTCGGAGAGTGGCTTGCCGAGTGGTTCACCACCTACAAGCGCCCGTATTTGCGCCCGTACAGCCTGCGCAATATCGAGCAAATGATTCGCTTGCATACGCCCGCATGGCTCAAAGCAATGCGCATGAGAGATATTTGCGTGCTTGACCTTGACAAAGCGCTCGCAGAGTTGCCGAACGGGCGCACCATGCAATACGCGCGGCAGACGTGGCACAACGCATTTGCAAAGGCATGCAAGCTCGGTATTATCGAGCGCAACGTGGTCGAGCTCACGGATGCAGTCAAGTACAAACGGCAACGCGGGAACGCGCTCAATATCAAGGAACGGCGGGACTTCCTCGAAGCAATCAAGGGTAAGCGCTTGCAATGGCTCATGCTGTTCTACATGCTCACGGGCGTGCGCCGTACGGAAGCGCTCACGCTCGAATGGTCGGACATTGACGAGGACGAGCGGCTCATCCTCATCCGCGGGACAAAAACGGAAGGAAGCTACCGCTCAATACCTTTGACCGACGATCTCAAATACGTGCTATCCGAGCAACGCAAGCAGAACGAAGCAGACAAGCTCAAAAAAGGGCGCGGCAAGTTTCATGAAGCCCGTGAAAATATGGTGTTCCCCTTTTCCGCGGAATACGTGAGCAGGACGTTCAAAGAGCTTTGCCCCGCGCACCACCTGCATGACCTACGCCATACATACATCACACTATGCGCAGAAAGTGGAGTGAACGTGCGTGTCTGTCAACAGCTTGTCGGGCACTCTACGGCGGCAATGACGCTCAACGTCTATACCCACGTTATGGACGATTACAAGCGCAAAGAAGCGGCAAAATTTACGCTTTTCCCCTCTTTTGGCGGCTGAAAATACAAAAAAAGACGAGGTCGCAAAACCTCGCCTTTTGGCGCAGAGAAGAGGATTCGAACCTCCGGACGAGTCACCCCCGTCACACGATTTCCAATCGTGCTCCTTAAACCACTCAGACATCTCTGCATCGGAACGAAAGCTATTTTACAACAAATCCGCAAAAAATGCAACTTCTTTTGCAAGGCTTTCCGCACTTTTCGTCCGACGGAGAAAAAAATTTTTTCACGTGGAGATCTCCGCCCCTTCCGCGCGCCGCAAAAAAACGGCTGTCCCGCGGGGAACAGCCGTTTTTTTCGGACACTATTTTGTTTCGGGGGACGAAGGCGCCTTGTCCGCCTCGGCGGGAGCGGCGCTCTGCGCGTCCTTCTCGCCTGCCTCGGCAGCGGCGGGAGCGGCGGCAGCGGCAGCTTCGGCAGCCTTTTCCGCCTTGCGCTTTTCGGCCGCCTCTTCGAGCGCCTTTTTGGCTTCTTCGCGCATCTTGCTCACCTTCATCACCGCTTTGAGGATGAGGAACAGGACGAGCGCCGTCAAAATGAAGTTGATGACGGCATTGATGCAGGTACCCCAATCGATATAGATGGACTGCGTGAGATCGACGACGCCCTCCGCATCCACCACCTTACGAAGGAAGGTGAACACGCCCGTGAGGGAATCTGCGCCGAAGATGGCGGCGAGGATCCAGTTGATGATGGGCTTTAAGATGTTGTTGCAGAGCGCGTTGACGATCGCCGTGAAGGCGCCGCCGATGATGATACCGACTGCCATGTCGAGCACGTTCCCGCGCGCGATGAACTCCTTGAACTCCTTGAAAAAGCCCTTCTTCTCCTTCTTTTCTTCTGCCAAAATACTTACCTCCGGTAAACTTTTATCATTCGTCCGATCTTACGCATGGCACTCCCCGCAGCGAGCTTTTCCATGCGGAATCTCCAATTTCCCTCTCCGACGCCAGGGAAGTTCATGCGCGCCTCGTTCCCGAGCCCCAAAATATCCTGCACGGGCAGGACGGCGAGGTCTGCCTTGCTTGCAAGGGCGAGACGGCAGAACGCGGCGGAGAACTCCGCGGGCTTGGCGCCCAGGCGGACAAACACGCCCTCCTCCTGCAGGACCTGCGCCACGCGCGAGCGGAAGAGCAAAAACTCCTCCGTGGAGAGCGCCTGCACATAGCCCGCCACCGTGTCGTTATCGTGCGTGCCCGTGTAGCACACCGAATTTTTCCCGATATATTTGGGAAGGAATTCGTTCTCCGCGTTGCCGTCGAAGGCGAAGAGCAGCACCTTCATGCCGGGGAATCCCAGCTTTTCGCGCAAAGCGACGACACCCTCGTCCATGACGCCGAGATCCTCGGCGATGATGCGCCCCTCCGCCCCGATATTTGCGAACAGCTTTTCGCCGGGGCCCTTTTTCCACTCGCCCTTGACGGCGTTCTCGGCAAAGGCGGGCACTTCATAATAGCGGTCGATGCCGCGGAAGTGGTCGATGCGGATGACGTCGTACGTTGCGAGCGCATCCTCAAGGCGGTGCGTCCACCATGCAAAGCCCTCTTTTTCGTGCGCCTTCCAATCGTAGATGGGATTGCCCCAGAGCTGCCCCGTCTCCGAGAAATAGTCGGGCGGGACGCCCGCCACCTTGGTGGGACGCAGCTCCCTGTCCAGCTTGAAGAGCTCGGGATGCGCCCAGACGTCGGCGCTGTCCGTCGCCACATAGAGCGGGAGATCGCCGATGATGCGCACGCCCAACCCGTTGCAGTACTGCTTGAGCGCCTTCCACTGCCTGCGGAAGGTGTATTGCAGGAAGTTCCAATAGAGATATTCTTCGTGGAAGTCGGTGCGCAGTTTTTCGAGCGCGGCGGGGTCGCGGAATTTGAGCGCGTCCTCCCAATAGAGGAAGTTCTCCCCATAGACGCGCTTTGCCGTCATGAAGAGCGCATAATCCTCGCACACGCCGCTCTTTACGAAGGCGCGGAAGTCCTCGCCGTCGAAATTGAAGCGCGCGAACGCCTTGCGCAGGGTGACGTAGCGCTCGTTATAGAGCGAACCGTAAGAGACGGCGCCCCCCTCGTGCCGCGCGGCGAGCAGCTCCTCCTTGGTGAGCAGCCCCTCCCCGGCAAGCAGGTCGAGATCGATGAAATAGGGATTGCCCGACGTGCAGGAGACCGAGCTGTACGGAGAATCGCCGTAGCCCGTCTGCGCCAGGGGCAGCACCTGCCAATACTTTATCCCGTTCTTTTTGAGGATCTTTGCAAAACGATACGCCTCTTTGCCGAGCGAACCGATGCCGTATTTTCCGGGAAGGGAGGAAATATGGCACAAAACGCCCGCAGCTCTGCCTGTTTCCATGGTACTCCTCTTTCAGAATGTTTGTTTACGACTGTTTGAGCAGGGCGCTCATGCGTTCGCACGCGCGCCGCGTGTTCTCCTCCGTTCCGAACGCCGTGAGGCGGAAAAAGCCTTCGCCGTTCTTCCCGAAGCCGCTGCCGGGCGTTCCGACGACCTGCGCGTTCTCCAGAAGGTAGTCGAAAAATTCCCAGCTCGTCATGCCGCGCGGGCACTTCAGCCAGATATAGGGGGAATTTTTGCCGCCCGTATACCAGACGCCCAGCCCGTCGAGGCACTCCGAAATGATCTTTGCGTTGTTGCGGTAGTAGGCGAGATTTTCGCCGATCTGCCGCTCGCCCTCCTCGGTGAACACCGCCGCCGCCCCCATCTGCGTGATGTAGGAGACGCCGTTGAACTTGGTGGACTGCCTGCGCGCCCACAGCCTGTTGAGGGAAACGCCGCCGCGCACGAGCGCCTCGGGCACCACCGTGTAGCCGCAGCGCACGCCCGTAAAGCCCGCCGTCTTGGAATAGGAGCACAGCTCGATGGCGCACTCCGCGGCGCCCTCCACTTCGTAGATGCTGCGCGCACAGGCGGGATCGGTGACGAACGCCTCGTACGCCGCGTCGAAGAGGATGACGGCGTCGTTCTTCTTTGCATAGTCCACCCAGACTTTGAGCTGTTCACGCGTGTAAGCCGCACCCGTCGGGTTATTCGGGGAGCACAGGTAGATGATGTCCGCCTGCACCCGCCCGTCGGGCATGGGCAGAAAGCCGTTCTCTTCGGTGGCGTCCGAAAACAGGATGCGCCGTCCCGCCATGACGTTGGTGTCGAGATAGACGGGATAGACGGGGTCGGGCACCAGCACGGTGTTGTCCGTCGAGAAGATGTCGAGGATGTTGCCGCAGTCCGACTTGGCGCCGTCCGATACGAACACCTCCCCCTTTTCGAGCGTGACGCCCTTTTTCCGGTAACTTGCAAGGATGGAATCGAGCAGCGCGTCGTAGGCGTAGCAGTACTTGTCGGGGCCGTAGCCCTTGAAGGTCGCCGCCGACGCCATTTCGTCCACCGCACCGTGCATGGCGGAGATGACCGCGGGCACGAGCGGGCGCGTGACGTCGCCGATGGAGAGGCGGATGACCTCTTTTTCGGGATGCGCGCTCTTATACTCCGCCGTCTTTCTTGCGACGGTGGAGAAGAGATAACTGTCTTTGAGCTTCAGAAAATTCTCGTTGATCTTCATTTCTTTGCTTTCTTTTCGGAATATTTCACCGCATGGCGGACAAATTCACGGAACAACGGATGCGCGTTGTTGGGGCGCGATTTGAATTCGGGATGGAACTGCACGCCCACGAAGAAGTCGTTGGCGGGCACTTCCACCGCCTCGCAGAGCGTCCCGTCGGGCGAGGTGCCCGCGATCTTCATGCCCTTTTCCTCGAACTGCGCGCGGTAGTCGTTGTTGAACTCGAAGCGGTGGCGGTGGCGTTCGTGGATGAGCTCCGCACGGTACGCCTCCTTCATCTTGTCGCCCAAAACGATGCAGGGATAGGAGCCGAGGCGCATCGTTCCCCCCATCTTCACGCCGTACTGGTCGGGCATGAGGTCGATGACGGAGTGCTTGCCCTCGGGGCAGAACTCGGAGGAATTGGCGTCCGCGATGCCGAGCACGTTGCGCGCGTACTCGATGACGGCGACCTGCATCCCGAGGCAGATGCCGAGATAGGGAATATTGTGCTCGCGCGCGTAGCGGCAGGCGGCGACCTTGCCCTCGATGCCGCGCACGCCGAAGCCGCCCGGGATGAGCACGCCGTCCACGTCCTTCAAGACGGAGGCGACGTTCTTCATGTTGAGGACCTCGGTGTCCACCCATTCGATCTCCACCTTGGCGTCCGTCTCAAACCCGCCGTGGGCGAGCGCCTCGGCGACGGAGAGATAGGCGTCGTGGAGCTGCACATACTTTCCGCACAGCGCGATCTTCACCGTCTTGGAACGGGAATGGATGCGCGCGAGCATCTCCTCCCACTCCGTCATGTCGATGGTGCGGGGGTCAAGGTGCAGGATATTGCATACGATGGTGGAAAGATTGCTCTTTTCCAGCATCATGGGCGCCTCGTACAGCACGGGAACGGTCATGTTCTCGATGCAGCACTCGGGGCGCACGTTGCAGAACATGGCGATCTTCTCGCGGATGCTCGCAGGCATGGGCGCGTCCACGCGCGCCACGATGATGTCGGGATTGATGCCCATCCCCTGCAATTCCTTGACGGAGTGCTGGGTGGGTTTGCTCTTGAATTCGCACGAGCCCGAAATGTAGGGCACGAGCGTGACGTGGATGAAGCAGCAGTTGTCCCTTCCCACCTCGCGCGAGACCTGGCGGATGGCTTCGATGAAGGGCTGCGACTCAATGTCGCCCGTCGTGCCGCCGATCTCGGTGATGACGATGTCGGCATTGGTGGTCTTGCCCACCTGATAGATGAAGGACTTGATCTCGTTGGTGATGTGCGGGATGACCTGCACGGTCTGCCCGAGATATTCCCCCGCGCGCTCCTTGTTGAGCACGTTCCAATACACTTTGCCCGTGGTGAGGTTGGAGAACTTGTTGAGGTTCTCGTCGATGAAGCGCTCATAGTGCCCGAGGTCGAGGTCGGTCTCCGCGCCGTCCTCGGTGACGAACACCTCGCCGTGCTGATAGGGGCTCATCGTGCCGGGGTCGATGTTGATATAGGGGTCGAGCTTCTGCGAAGCCACTTTATAGCCGCGCATTTTCAAAAGCCTGCCCAAAGATGCCGCCGTGATGCCCTTTCCGAGTCCCGAGACAACGCCGCCCGTGACAAAGACGTATTTTGCCATGTTCCCTTTCCTTCCTCCTTGGAATTGTGCAAGTGTATTGTGTAATGATTTGGATATGAAGTGATATAACGTATTGCGTCCCGCCGTGCGGGCGCCCCGCATCAGATCTCGACGTCGCCCTCGAAGGCGAATGCCGCGGGGCCCGTCATGAACACGGCGGAGGGCGTGACGCAGACGGAAAGATCCCCCCCGCGCAGATGCACGGTGACGTCCTCCCCCATGCCGCACGCACCCGTCAGGACGCCCGCGACCGCCGCCGCGCACGCGCCCGTGCCGCACGCCCACGTCTCCCCGCTGCCGCGTTCCCAGACGCGCATGGTGAGCTCGTTCCTTGCGTCCGCGCGCACGAATTCGGTATTCACCCGTGCGGGGAACGCCTCGTGATGCTCGAAGGCGGGGCCGATTTTTTCCAGGTCGATGGCGTACGGATCGGAAACGAAGGTCACGCAATGGGGATTGCCCATCGAGACGCAGGTGACGGCGTACGTCTGCCCGTTCACCGTGAGCGGAACGTCCACGGCGCGCTCGCCCGCAAAGCGGGCGGGGATATGCGCGGGGCGCAGTTCCGCCGCGCCCATATCGACGCGCACGGAGCGCACCTTCCCGTCCTCCGCCGCAATAAAGAGCGTCTTGACGCCGCTCTGCGTTTCAACAAGGAGGGTGTCCTTACGGATGCCCTTGACCTCATACAGCCACTTTCCGATGCAGCGGATGGCGTTGCCGCACATCGCGCCCTCGCTGCCGTCCGCGTTGAACATCCGCATCCTGCCGTCCGCCTTCTCGCTGCGGCAGATGAACACGACGCCGTCTCCGCCCACGGAAAAGTGCCTGTCGGACAGCTTTTTGGCGATCGAGGCAGGGTCGTCGGGAAAGAAATCGAAACAATCGAAATAGATATAATCGTTCCCGATGCCGTGCATCTTCCAAAAATGCAGGCGCATTATCGGCGGATGATCTCGTCGCGCTCGGCGCCGACGGAGATGTAGGTGATCTTGCATTCGCAGAGCTTTTCCAGAAGCTCCACATAGTCCTGCGCCGCCTTGGGCAGCTCCTCAAAGGTGCGGCAGGCGGAGATGTCGCAGTTCCAGCCCTTGACCTTCTCGAACACGGGCGTGCACTTTGCGAGCGCGTCGGGGAAGGGAAATTCCGTGATGCGCTTGCCGTCCAGCTCATACGCGGTGCAAATTTCCAGCTCCTCGTGTCCGGAGAGGATGTCGAGCTTGGTGAGCGCCACCTCGTCCGCGCCCTGGCAGCGGATGCCGTAGCGGGAGGCGACCACGTCGAAGGGCCCCACCCTTCTGGGTCTGCCCGTCGCGGCGCCGTATTCGCCGCCCGCCTTGCGCAGTTTTTCCGCCTTTTCGCCGAAATATTCCGCCGTGAAGGGACCCTCGCCCACGCAGGTGGAGTACGCCTTCATGATGCCGATGGACTTATCGAGCTTCAGATTGGGCACGCCCGCGCCGATGGGCGCATAGGCGGCGATGGTCGAGGAGGACGACGTGTAGGGATAGATGCCGAAGTCGATGTCGCGCAGGGCGCCGAGCTGCGCCTCGAACATGATGTTCTTGCCCGCTCTGTTCGCCTCGTGCAGATACAGCCCGACGTCGCAGATATACTCCTTCAGGGGCTTTCCGTACGTCTCAAAGTAATCCATCACCTCGTCCACCGTGACGGGCGCATGGGAATACCCCTTCTCCACCGTGAGGTTCTTCCACTCCACGATGTCCTTGATGCGCGCGTACATGAGGTCGGTGTGCAGCAGTTCGCCCATGCGGAACGCCTTCTTCATGTACTTATCCGCATAGACGGGCGCGATGCCGCGGCGGGTAGAGCCGAATTTTTTGTCGGCAAGGCGCTCCTCTTCGAGGCAGTCCATCAGAACGTGGTAGGGCATGGTGATGACCGCCTTATCGCTGATCTTCAGATTTTCGGGCGAAATGGAGATGCCCTGCGAGCGGAGCTTGTCCGCCTCCTCAGTGAGGTGCTTGATGTCCACGACCATGCCGTTGCCGAGCACGTTCACCACGCCCTCGCGCAGAATACCCGAAGGCAGGAGATTGAGAATGAACTTCCCCCGTTCGTTGATGACGGTGTGTCCCGCGTTGTTCCCGCCCTGATAGCGGCATACGATGTCGTAGTCGGCGGACAGAAGGTCCACCATTCTGCCCTTGCCCTCATCGCCCCAGTTGATCCCGCAGATCGAAGTCAGCATAATTTCCTCCTTGACCGCGCCCGTGGGGGCTCCCCGCGGACGCCATAAAACAATCGGTGATATTATACAATAAGGAATGCGCGTTTGTCAAGCGGTAACCCCAAAAAAGAACGGGCAAAGTTGGGTGGGAGGCGTTCTCGCTTTTCGGAAAGTTGGCGTTGCCTTTTTTCTGTTTTTGACATTTATTTACAATTTTATCACCTCAAAGAGTTGACAGCGCTCGTTTTGCGGCGTAAAATAGAAAAATGAACAACGTTGGAGGTGCCAAGGATGTATTGCAGAGACTGCGGCGCAAAACTTTCCCTGCGCTTTTTGGAAAACGAGGGGCTCATCCCCTACTGCGAACACTGCGGGGCGTTCAAGTTCCCCTACTTCCCCGTCGCCGTCTCCATGACGGTCGTCAACCGTGCGGAGAATAAAATTCTGCTTGCAAAGCACACGGGCGAGGAGAGCTACAAGCTGTTTGCGGGCTATATCAAAAAGGGCGAAAACGCCGAAAAAGCCATCCCGCGCGAACTGAAAGAGGAGACGCACCTCACCGCCATCAAATGGCGCTTCCACGCCTCCCGCTATCACGAGGCAAAGGACGTGCTCATGCTCAACTTCATCGTGACCGCCGAGGAGGGCGACATCGTGCTCAACGACGAGATCGAGGACGCGCGCTGGTTCACCCCCGAGGAGGCGAAAGAGAACGTCGTGAAGGGTTCGACGGCGGAATACTTCCTTCTGGGCGCCCTCAACGACCTCGGAAGAAAAAGGTGAACGCAGATCTTTCTGCGGTTTCGGCGCGGAACGGCGCAGAACGGCGCGGATCGTGCGGATGGCGCGCGGAACGGTGAATGCGGCGCGTCCGGCGTCCCTTTGCGGCGCGGAAACGGCTCTTTTCGGAGTGCTCGCACGAACATCCGGAACTCCCACAGGTAGCCGGAACGCTTTTGCGGAAAGATGAAATGCCCGAGCGAGAAAAATAAGCAGAATACGGGGCGGGCTTGCCGACACGGCAAGCCCGCCCCGTTTTTTGCTACATCATACGTCTGTCTCTCGCGTTTGGGCGGGGCGAAGGGCGTCAGCCGCGCACCTGTCCGTTCCCGCGGATGACGAATTTATAAGAAGTGAGCTCTCTGAGCCCCATCGGGCCGCGCGCGTGCAGCTTTTGCGTGGAGATGCCCATCTCCGCCCCGAATCCGAACTCAAACCCGTCCGTGAAACGCGTGGAGGCATTGCGGTAGACGCACGCAGAATCGACCTCGCGCAGGAAGAGCTCCGCCGCCTCGTCGTCGGCGGTGACGATCGCCTCGCTGTGATGGGTGGAGTGCTCATTGATCCAACCGACCGCCTCGCGCACGTCCTCCACGACTTTGACGGAGAGCTTCATCGCAAGATATTCCGTGAAATAGTCCTCCTCACAGGCGGTGCCCACGAAGGGCGCGTAGCGGCGCGCCCGTTCATCCCCCACAAGCTCCACACCCTTCTCCCGCAGGGGCGCAAGCAGGTCTGCAAGGTGCTCGCGCGCGAAGGCATCGTCCACGACAAGGCTCTCGCAGGCGTTGCACACGCTGATGCGCTGCGTCTTGGCGTTCAAGAGAATGGTCTTTGCCATTGCAAGGTCGGCGCTCTTTTCCACATAGACGTGGCAGTTGCCCGTTCCCGTTTCGATGACGGGGACGGACGCGTTCTCCAGCGTGCTTTGGATGAGCGCCGCACCCCCGCGCGGGATGAGCACGTCGAGCGTGCCCTTCTGCCGCATGAACTCGCGCGCGCCCTCGCGGGAGGTGTCCTCGATGAGCTGGATGAATTCGGGGTCGGACCCGCCCGCGCGGATGGCATCCTTCATCACGCGCACGATGGCGGCGTTGGAACAGAACGCGTCCTTGCTGCCGCGCAGAACGACGGCATTCCCGCTCTTTAAGCACAGCCCGACGGCATCCGCCGTCACGTTGGGTCGCGCCTCATAGATGATGCCGACGACGCCGAAGGGAACGCGCACGCGGGAGACGTCCAGCCCGCCCGCCGTCGTGAAATGCTCGATCACTTCCCCGACGGGACAGGTGAGTGCGACGAGCTGACGAAGCCCCTCCGCGATCCCCGCAATGCGCTTTTTGTCGAGCAGCAGCCGGTCGCGCAGCCACGCCTCGCGCGTGAAGCGGGCAAGGTCCTCCGCGTTCGCCGCAAGGATCTCCTCCTCGCGCGCAAGCAGCGCGTCCGCCGCAAGCATGAGCATTTTGTTCTTTTCCGCTTCGGAAGAAAACGCCGCGGCGCTTGCGTGCTCTTTCGCAAGCCGACACGTTTCGGAAATGGTCATCCTGACACCTCTTTTTCGTATTCTGATGATGGTAACAAAATTATATCAAAATTCCGCGCTGCTGTCAAATCAACGAAAAACCACACAAAAAAGCCCGCCGAAGCCCCCTCCGACAGGCTTTTTGCAGTATTATGTCTGGCATAATACCATGAATGCGGTTGATTTTACTCCTCTTCTTCGTCGTCGGGGAGGTCAACGTTGTGCCAGACGGTCTGCACGTCGTCGTTCTCCTCGAGCTTGTCGAGCATCTTGCGGAAGGTCTCCAGCTTGTCCTCGGGGAGCGTTATTTTGCTCTGCGGGATCATGGAGAGCTCTGCGGAGAGGAAGGTGAGTCCCTTCTCTTCCAAAAATTTACGCACGTCGGAGAACGCGGGGACGGAGGTGTACACCTCGTAGACGTCGTCCTGCGTGACGACGTCGTCCGCGCCCGCCTCGATGGCGTAATCGGTGATGGTGTCCTCGTCGAGATCGGGCGTGCGCTCCACCACGATGAGCCCCTTGTTGTCGAACATATAGGAAACGCTCCCCGTGGTGCCGAGCGAGCCGCCGTGCTTGGTCATGATGGCGCGCACGTCGCCCGCCGTGCGGTTGTTGTTGTCCGTCAGCGTGGAGATGATGACCGCCGCGCCTGCCACGCCGTACCCTTCGTAGGTGAGTTCCTTATAGTCCCTGTCCCCCAGCTCGCCCGCGGCGCGCTTGATGGAGCGCTCGATGTTGTCGTTGGGCATATTTGCCGCCTTCGCCTTGGCGATGACGTCGGCAAGTTTGGAGTTGGTGGAAGGGTTGGGATTATTGCGCGCCGCAACGGCGATCTCGCGCCCGAGTTTGGTGAAGATCCTGCCGCGCGCGGCGTCCGCCTTACCCTTTTTTGCCTGAATATTGTGCCACTTGCTGTGACCTGACATGGGATTACCTCCGTTAAAATTTTCTTCCCGCCTTCAACGCGTACATGAGGATGCCCGCCGAGACGGCTGCGTTGAGGCTCTCCGTGCGCGTGTCCATCGGGATGCGCACGGTGTACGCGGCGGCGCCGCGCACCTCCTCCGAGAGCCCGCTCCCCTCGCTTCCGACGGCGAGGCAGAACACCTCGGGCGGGCGGAACGCGAACACATCCTCCCCGTCCATATCCGCCGCGATCAGAGGCACGTTCAGAGCGGACAGGATCTCCTGCCGCGTTCCCTGCATGATGCGGGCGAAAAAGACGCCGCTCATGGACGCGCGCACGCTCTTGGGGGAGAAGGGATCGGCGCAGCCCGCAAGATACACCTCCTCATATCCCGCGGCGACCGCCGTGCGAAGGATGGCGCCCACGTTGGAGGGGTCTTGCAGCCCGTCAAGAAAAACGCAGCTCTTTTGGGGCGAAGCAAGGGGCGCGGCGGGCAGGGCGACTTCCGCAAGGATGCCCTGCGGCGTCTTTTCGTCGGAGACCGCCGCAAAGGCGTCGCTGCCCAGAACGGCTGCGGGCGGAAGACAGGTCTCCCCCGCATACCCCTCCCGCACGACGACGCGCAGGACGTGCATTCCGCTCTCCGCGGCTTCGCGCACCATTTTGGCGCCCTCGACGAGGAAGCTCCCCCGCGCTCTTCTGCCCTTTTTCTCCTTTAAGGAGGCAAGTTCTTTGACGAGCGGGTTTTGTTTGGAAAGGATGATCATGAATGTACGCGAAAAAAGCCTTTTTGCAAAGGCTTTTCCGAAGTTCAGATGGCGGCTTTCGCCTTGTTGCAGATGTCCGCGAACGCGGCGGCATCCGTCACGGCGAGATCGGCGAGCACCTTGCGGTTGAGCTCGATGCCTGCGACCTTCAGCCCGTGCATGAGCTTGGAGTAGGAAAGCCCGTTCTCCCGTGCACCTGCGTTGATGCGGGCGATCCACAGGGCGCGCATATCGCGCTTGCGGCGCTTTCTGCCGATGTAGGCATAGTTCAGCGATTTCATCACCGCTTCGCGGGCGATGCGGTAGTTCTTGCTCTTGCAGCCGAAATAGCCCTTGGCGAGCTTTAAGATCTTTCTGCGCTTTTTAACGGCGTTGACGCCTCTTTTGATACGCATTGTCGGTACCTCCCGTTAGTCCTTGTAAGGGATCATCTGCTTGACGTTGTTCTCCTGAGCCGAGGAGACGAGCGTGTTCTTGCGCAGATTTCTCTTTCTCTTTCTGTTCTTGGTTTCCGCTTTGTGGTTCTTGCCGCCGTGAGGCCGCTTGACCTTGCCGGTGCCCGTGAGCCAAAAGCGCTTTTTGCTGCCGCTATGCGATTTCTGTTTAGGCATATTGTAACCTCCGAATTTTTCCTTGTTCTATGCGCAGCCGCCCGAGGCGGCGTTGCTCTTTATTTTTTTGCGGGGCCCAGGATCATGATGAGGTTGCGCCCCTCCTGGTTGACGGGCTTCTCGATGACGGCGATGTCTTTGAGCATCTCATAAAAGTTCATCATGACGTCCCTGCCGAGGTGCGCGTGCGCCATCTGACGGCCGCGCAGACGGATGGTGACCTTCACCTTGTTGCCGTCCTCCAGAAACTCGGTCGCCTTGCGTGCCTTGACTTTGACGTCGCCCACATCGATGGTGACGGAGAGCTGCACTTCTTTGAGCTCGACCACCTTCTGGTTGCGGCGGTTCTCCTTCTCCTTCTTCGCCTGTTCAAATTTGAACTTGCCCCAATCCATGATCTTGCACACGGGCGGCACGGCGTTGGGCGAAATTTTGACGAGGTCGAGCCCCGCCTCTTCGGCAAGGCGCATCGCCTCCCGCGGGGTCATCACCCCGAGCATTTCCCCCGTCTCGGAGATCACGCGGATCTCACGGTCACGGATCTCACCGTTCATCTGATTCTGCGTTTTAATGGCTTTCCACCTCAAAAAAATTATCGGGCCGCACAGAAGTGCGACCCGCGGAAAAATCAGTAAGCGCCTTGCGCTTATCGCCGAAATTTCGTAGACCCGTTCCGCGTGAGCAGATACGGAGAGAAGGGTTCACCTCTGCTTGACGGTGTATATTTTAGCAGAAAGCGCGCCCGCTGTCAAGAATTTTTCGGCTGTAATTTTGATTTTCAGAAAATCGTTTTGTCGGCGTCCTCTTTTTTGACGAGGGCGAAGAAGTCGGCTTTCGCCATGCTGCCGATGTCCCCCTTGCCGCGGCGGCGGACGGAGACGGTGCCTTCCTCCACCTCCTTGTCGCCGACGACCAGCTTATAGGGCACCTTTTCCATCTCGGCATCGAGGATCTTTCTGCCCAGCTTCTCCTTGCGCAGGTCGGCGGAGGCGCGCAGCCCCATCGCGTTCATTTCGGCGACGAGCTGCTCGGCATACGCCGAGGCGCGGTCGGTGACGGGGAGCACCTTCACCTGTTCGGGCGCGAGCCACACGGGGAACTTGCCCGCAAAGTGCTCGATGAGGATGCCGATGAAGCGCTCGATGGAGCCGAACACGACGCGGTGGATCATGATGGGGCGGTGCTTCTGCCCGTCTTCGCCCACATACTCGATCTCGAAGCGCTGCGGGAGCTGGAAGTCGAGCTGGATGGTGCCGCACTGCCAGGTGCGCTTGATGGAGTCCTCGAGGTGGAAGTCGATCTTAGGGCCGTAGAAGGCGCCGTCGCCCTCGTTCACCGTGTAGTCGAGCTTGAGCTCGTCCAGCGCGGCGCGCAGGGCGTCCGTCGCCGCCGCCCAATCCTCATCCGAACCGATGGAGTTTTCGGGGCGGGTGGAGAGTTCGACGTGATATTTGAAGCCGAAGAGCTTGTACACCTCGTCGATGATGCGCACGACGCCCTTGATCTCCTGCGTGATCTGCTCGGGCAGCATGAAGATGTGCGCGTCGTCCTGCGTGAAGCACCGCACGCGCATGAGCCCGTGGAGCTGTCCGCTCTTTTCGTGACGGTGGACGATGCCGAGTTCCCCCATGCGGATGGGGAGATCTTTATAGCTGTGCGGCTGCGTCTTGTAGACGAGCAGACCGCCGGGGCAGTTCATGGGCTTGATGGCGCAGTCCTCCCCGTCGATCTTGGTCGTGTACATATTCTCTTTATAGTGATCCCAATGCCCAGACGTCTCCCACAGGGAGCGGTTGAGGATGATGGGCGTCTGCACTTCGACGTACCCCTCGCGGCGGTGGATCTGGCGCCAATAGTCGATGAGTGTGTTTTTGAGCACCATGCCGTTGGGCAGGAAGAAGGGAAATCCCTTGCCCTCGGGCAGGAGCGCGAACAGCTTCATCTCCTTGCCGAGCTTGATGTGATCGCGCTTTTTCGCCTCTTCGAGCATCTCAAAATATTCGTCCATCTCCTCCTTCCTGGCGAAGGCGGTGCCGTAGATGCGGGTGAGCATCTTCTTCTTTTCGTCCCCGCGCCAATAGGCGCCCGCGATAGACACGAGCTTGAACGCCTTGATCTTCCCCGTCGAGGGAAGGTGCGGGCCGCGGCACAGGTCGACGAACGCGCCCTGGCGGTAGAAGGAGATCTCCTCCCCTTCGGGAAGATCCTGGATGAGCTCCACCTTGTATTTTTCGTGGTACTTGCTCATGAGGGCGATGGCGTCCTCGCGGGGCAGGGTGAAGCGCTCGATGGGAAGGTTGCTCTTGACGATCTTCTTCATCTCCGCCTCGATCTTTTCGAAGTCCTCCATCGTGATGGGCGTCTTGAAGTCGACGTCGTAGTAGAACCCGTTGTCGATGACGGGGCCGATGGCGAGCTTGCAGGTGGGATAGATGGTCTTTAACGCCTGCGCCAGAACGTGCGCGCAGGTGTGGCGGTAGACCTCCAGCCCCTCCTTCTCCTTTAAGGTGACGATCTCGAGCGCGTCGCCCTCCGCAAGCGGGTGCGAAAGGTCGACGAGCCTGCCGTTCACCCTCGCGGCGACGGCGGCGCGGGCGAGCCCCTCCGAGATGTGCTGCGCGGCAGAGTAGGCGCTCGCACCCGTTTCCAGGTCGAGCGAATCGCCGTTCTTTAATGTGATCTGCATGATGTTCCTCCCGTAAATGCGGCTATTATGTCTGACATAGTACTTTGCAAAGCGCGAAAAACATAAAAAACGCGCCCCAAAATCCCCTCTTGACGAGAAAATTTAAGGACGCAGACGTTCTGCGCGGTTCCACCTTAATTGCCATCCGGACGCATGGCCGCTCTTTTTTTCGTTGTAAAACACACGGATGGTTTCGCCTTCCGCCCGTCTTTGCACACCTTTCAGCCGAGGGTGCGCTCTCTGGAAAATACGCGGCGGCACTACTTGTTCCGAGCATTTCCTATTGTACTATTCCCCCTTTCGTTTGTCAAGAGAATATCGCGCTCTGCGCATAATATTTTTGAAGAAAATCCCCGAGGGAATGCTCGACGTCGCCGAGGCAGCAGATGCAGCCCGCGTCCGAGAGCACGATCTCCGTTTCGGCGTCCTCCTCGCCCAGAAGGCGGCTGCGGCGCAGAAGGCGCAGATCCTGCCCGTAGACGGCGCGGCCTTTCAGGTAAATTTTGTTGCGGCTCTCCGACGCGAGAAATCCGCAAAAGTGCACGAGATCGCGCGAGGAGAACGAGGCGGGGACGCTGCGCACGATGCGCTCCCACTTTTCGCGCAGGGGCGCGAGGCGGAAGGCGTACACGCCGTCGATGGCGCAGCCGCCCCGCCCGGGCAAGCGGGCGCGCACGAAGGCGGCGTCCCCCGCAAAATCCGCCGCGATGAGCGCCGCAATGAAGAGCCCCCTCTCCCGCGCGGAGAGGGAGACACACAGCCGTTCCCTTAAAAATTTTTGCTTGTAGCCGATGCACAGCACCTCGGTCACCGCGTCCGCGACGCGCTCCGCGGCGGTATCCTTTTCGGGAAGTTCCAGTCCCACGGCGGCGCGCCCGCCCGCAAAGACGAGCTCTCCCCTCCCGCCCGCCGCCATGACGTCGGAGAGGACGGCGTTATAGAGATAGGACAAAAAGGGCGCGTTCTGCGCGCGCTCGGAAAGATAGACGGTCTCCACACCCTTTATTGTATGACGTTTTCCCGCTTGTATTCATCGCGCGCGCCCGCACGGCTCTTCCCCTTCTCCCCGCCGCAGCCGGAGGCAGGGCTGCAAAGTGCACGAAAATGCGAAAATGCGGGGCGCGCGGCTTGACTTTCCCGCACGTTCATAGTAAAATATGGGAAGTGCAACATTTTAAGTCAAGAGGAGATAGTATGGATCATCATACGATCGAACACAAGTGGCAGGCGCGCTGGGAAAAGGCGAAGCTCAATCAGTTTGACAAGAAGAGCGACAAAAAGAAGTGGTATGTTCTGGAGATGTTCTCCTACCCTTCGGGCGCGAAACTGCATATCGGGCATTGGTACAACTACGGCCCCACCGACTCCTATGCCCGCTTCAAGCGGATGCAGGGCTACAACGTGTTCCAGCCCATGGGCTTTGACGCCTTCGGGCTGCCCGCCGAGAACTATGCCATCAAGACGGGGATCCACCCCAAGGACTCCACCGAGCAGAACATCGCCACGATGGAGGGTCAGCTCCGCGCGATGGGCGCCATGTTCGACTGGTCGGCGGAAGTCAAGACGTGCGAGGAGAGCTACTACAAGTGGACGCAGTGGATGTTCCTGCAGCTCTACAAGAAGGGGCTCGCCTACCGCAAGGAGGCACCCGTCAACTGGTGCCCCTCCTGCCGGACCGTGCTCGCCAACGAACAGGCGGAGGGCGGCAGGTGCGAACGCTGCGGCAGCGAGGTGGTGCGCAAAAACCTCACGCAATGGTTCTTTAAGATCACCGATTATGCGGAAGAACTCTTAACGGGGCTGGACGCCCTCGACTGGCCGGAAAAGACCAAGAATATGCAGCGCAACTGGATCGGAAAATCCACGGGCTGCGAGATCGAATTTGCCTGCGAAAACGGCGAAAAACTGCGCGTCTACACGACGCGCTGCGACACGGTGTTCGGCGTCACCTATGTGGTGCTTGCGCCCGAGCATCCCCTCGCCCGCGCCCTGACGACGCCCGAGCAGCTCCCCGCCGTGGAGGAATACATTGCGCAGGCAGCCAAGGCGAACGAGATCGAGCGCCTCTCCTCCACGCGGGAGAAGACGGGCGTGTTCACGGGCAGCTACTGCATCAACCCCGTCAACGGGAAGAAGATCCCCGTCTGGCTCGCCGACTACGTTCTTGCGAGCTACGGAACGGGCGCGGTGATGGCAGTTCCCGCGCACGACGAGCGCGACTTCGCCTTCGCCACCAAGTATCATCTGCCCATCGAAAAGGTCATCGAAAAGAAGGGCGGCGAGACGGAGCTCCCCTTCACCGAGGACGGCATCATGGTGGGCTCCCTGCAATTCGACGGGCTGTTCGGCGAGGAGGCGCGCGCGGAAGTGGCGGCGTATATCTCCAAGCTCGGCAAGGGCGGCAAGAAGGTAAACTACCGCCTGCGCGACTGGCTGGTCTCCCGCCAGCGCTATTGGGGCGCGCCCATCCCCGTCGTCCACTGCAAGCAGTGCGGCGCGGTGCCCGTTCCCGAAAAAGACCTTCCCGTGCGCCTTCCGTATGAGGTGGAATTCCGCCCCGACGGAAAATCCCCCCTTGCGAAGTGCGAAAAATTCATGCACACCACCTGCCCCAAGTGCGGCGGCGAGGCGATGCGCGATCCCGACACGCTGGACACCTTCGTCTGCTCGAGCTGGTACTATCTGCGCTATGCGGACGCGCATAACGAAAAAGAGCCCTTCTCCCGCGAGGCGGTGGACAAAATGCTGCCCGTCGACGTGTACGTCGGCGGCGCGGAACACGCCTGTATGCACCTTCTGTATGCGCGCTTCTTCACCAAGGCGCTGCGCGATATGGGGTATCTCGACTTCTCCGAGCCCTTCCGCCGCCTCGTGCATCAGGGCGTCATTTTAGGTCCCGACGGCAACCGTATGTCCAAGTCGCACGGCAACATCGTCTCCCCCGACGAATATGTGGAGACGTACGGCTCGGACGCCTTCCGGATGTACCTCATGTTCGGTTTCTCCTACACCGAGGGCGGGCCGTGGAACGACGACGGTATCAAGGCGATCGCCAAATTCATGGACCGCGTGGAAAAGCTCGTCTTAAAGATCGACGGCTATAAGGCGCATAAGGACGAAACGTCGGGCGCGGAGGAAAAGGCGCTCGCATACGCGCAGAACTACGCCATCGACCGCGTGACGAAGGATCTCGAGGCGTTCTCCTTCAATACGGCGCTCGCGCGCATCATGGAGTTCGTCAACGCGCTCGCAAAGTACGACGCGCTCGAAAACAAGAACATCTCCGCCGAAAAGGCGGCGATGCACGACCTTGTCCTGCTGCTCGCCCCCTTCGCCCCGCATTTCTGCGAGGAGCTCTGGGAGCAGACGGGCGGAAAGGGCTCTGTGTTTGAACAGACCTTCCCCGTCGCCAGCGAGGAGGCGCTCCGCCTCGACGAGAAGGAATACGCCGTGCAGGTGAACAGCAAGATGGCGTGCCGCGCCATGCTGCCCACCTCCCCCACCGAGGAAGAGGCGAAGGCGCTCGTCCTTGCCCTGCCCGAGGTACAGGAAAAGACGGCGGGCAAGACGGTGAAAAAGGTCATCGTCATCCCCGGACGGCTCGTCAACCTCATCGTCGGATAAAGACATAAGATACAGAACAGCCCGTGGGTAAAAGTCTTACCCGCGGGCTGTTTTTCTATTGTAAATTCCATTTGAAAGCGCGGCGCCTATCGCGCGGACATGGCTGCAATGATATGCTCCGCGTAGCGCGCGGCGACGTTGATGCCCGTCACGCGCTCGAACGTGCCGAAAAAGGCGTTGGAATTGACCTCGCACAGCAGATACCCGTCCGCCGTGGGCAGCAGGTCGACGCCGCAGTAGTCAAGCCCCAGCAGGGCGGCGGCGCGTTCCGCGATGCGGACGGCTTCCCCGTCGGGCGAGACGGATTCCGCCCTTCCGCCCAGCTCGGCATTGGAGCGGAAATCACCCTGCGCAATGCGGCGCATGGCGCCGACCGCGCGCCCGCCGATGACGATGACGCGCACATCCTCCCCCGCCCGTTCCGCCGCAAACTGCTGCAACAGGTGCGGCACCTTTTGCAGGCGGGTGAGAAGGGCACGAAGCTGCGCGCGGTCGCGGGCGAGGTGCACCCCCTTTCCGAGAGAGCCAAAGCATTCCTTGACGACGACGGGATAGCCCAGAAGGCGCTCCGCCTCGTCCAGAAGATGCTCCGGAACGGGCTCGCCGTCCGTATAGCAAAGGGGCGCGGCGAGCGTACGGGGCATGGGGACGGCGCCCGCAAGCGCAATGTGCGTGCGCATCTTGTCGTCGCACACTTCCACGGCGTCGGCGCGGTTGAAAAGGCGCAGCCCCGCCTTCTCCAGAAGATGAGAGGCGTAGCTGTCCTTATCGAGATAGACGGCGAACGCCGCGTCCGCAAGCTGCGAACGGGCGCCCTCTGCAAGGAAGGCGAGCGTCCCGTCGTTGCGAAGGATTTGGCACTGCACGCCGCGCGCCGCCAGCTCCGCCCGGATGCGGCGGGGCTGGTTGAGCTCGTGCTCGGAGCGGGTATAGCCGTTGACGAGAATGAGACCCTTCATACGATGTCCTTCAATTTACGATACGTCTGCGGAAGTTTTGGCACTGCGCGTGAGGAACAGCCCGCCGTCGCCGCAATCGAGGGTGACCGTTTCGCCCGCCTGCGGGTTCTCTTTGACGATGAACTTTGCAATGGGCGTTTCGGCGTGCGACTGGATGAAACGCTTTAAGGGGCGCGCACCGAAGGCGGGGTCGTAGCCGTTGTCGGAGATGTACGCCACCGCGCGCGGCGTCACTTCGAGCGTGAGGTTCTCCGCCGCAAGGCGCGCTTTGAGCTTGCCGAGCAGAATAT
Source organism: uncultured Clostridia bacterium (assembly GCA_944362555.1). GTDB lineage: Bacteria > Bacillota > Clostridia > Christensenellales > Borkfalkiaceae > Gallimonas. Next base: position 33,967 of record CALVTL010000009.1, on the reverse strand, counting down.
TTACGATCTTATCGATATTCTCGTGCGTCAGGGGCTTGAACATGATGATCTCGTCCAGCCTGTTCAAAAATTCGGGGCGGAAGGAGCGCTTCAACAGTTCCGAGACCTGCGCGCGCGCCTTCTCGGAGATCTCCCCGTTCTCGATGCCGTCCATGATGAACTCCGAGCCCAGATTGGACGTCAGGATGATGATGGTGTTCTTGAAGTCCACCGTCCTGCCCTGTGAATCGGTCACTCTTCCGTCGTCGAGGATCTGCAACAGAATGTTGAACACGTCGGGATGCGCCTTTTCGATCTCGTCGAAGAGCACGATGGAATAGGGCTTGCGGCGCACTGCCTCGGTGAGGGCGCCCCCCTCCTCGTACCCGACATATCCGGGAGGCGCGCCGATGAGGCGGGAGACGGAGAACTTCTCCATGTACTCCGACATATCGATGCGCACGATATTCTTTTCGTCGTCGAACAAATTCTCCGCGAGCGACTTGGCGAGCTCCGTCTTGCCCACGCCCGTGGGCCCCAGGAACAGGAAAGAGCCGATGGGACGGTTGGGGTCGGAGATGCCCGCGCGCGAACGCAGGATGGCGTCCGAAACCTTGGTGACCGCCTCCTCCTGCCCGACGACGCGTTTATGCAGATCGTCTTCAAGGTGCAGGATCTTCTCGCGCTCGCCCTCTTTCAAGCGCGCGACAGGGATGCCCGTCCAGCGCGACACGATGCGGCTGATTTCCTCCTCCGTCACCTCGTCCTGCAGGATGGCGTCCTCGCGCGCGTTGACGCTCGACTTCGCCTTCTCCAGCTTTTTGTTGAGTTCGACGAGGGTGCCGTATTTGAGGCGGGAGGCTTCGTCGAACTTACCCGCGTTCATTGCAGAATCGATCTCCCCGTTCACGCGGTCGATCTCCGCCTTCAGTTCCTTCTCGGCGCGGATGGCGTTCTTTTCGTCCTCCCACTTCGCCTTCATGGCGGAGAAGGTCTCTTTTAAGGAGGCGAGCTCCTTTTTGAGCGCCTCGAGGCGGGCGACGGAGAGGTTGTCGCTCTCCTTGGAGAGCGCCTTCTCCTCTACCTCGAGCTGGGCGATCTTGCGGTTCATCGCGTCCATATCGGCGGGCATGGAGTCGATCTCGGTGCGGATCATCGCCGCCGCCTCGTCCACCAGGTCGATCGCCTTATCGGGCAGGAAACGGTCGGTGATATAGCGGTTGGAGAGGACCGCCGCCGCGACGAGCGCGTCGTCGTGGATGCGCACGCCGTGGAAGATTTCAAACCGCTCCTTTAAGCCGCGCAGGATGGAGATGGTGTCCTCCACCGTGGGTTCGCCCACCAGAACGGGCTGGAAACGCCGCTCGAGCGCCGCGTCCTTTTCGATATACTTGCGGTATTCGTCGAGGGTGGTCGCGCCGATGCAGTGCAGCTCGCCCCGCGCAAGGAGGGGCTTTAAGAGGTTGCCCGCGTCCATCGCGCCCTCCGACTTGCCCGCGCCCACCACGGTGTGCAGCTCGTCGATGAAGAGCAGGATGCGCCCGCTTGACTTGGTGACTTCGGCGAGCACCGCTTTGAGGCGCTCCTCAAATTCGCCGCGGTACTTGGCGCCCGCGATGAGCGCGCCCATATCGAGGGAAAAGAGCGTCTTGTTTTTGAGCGTCTCGGGCACGTCGCCCTTGACGATGCGCTGCGCAAGCCCTTCGGCGATGGCGGTCTTGCCGACGCCCGGCTCGCCGATGAGCACGGGATTGTTCTTTGTCTTGCGGGAGAGGATGCGCACGACGTTGCGGATCTCCTCGTCCCTGCCGATGACGGGCTCCAGCTTGTGCTCGCGCGCCGCCTTGGTGAGGTCGGTGCCGTATTTTTCGAGCGCCTCGTAGGTGTCCTCGGGGTTGTCGCTCGTCACGTTCTGATTGCCGCGCACCGCGCGCATCCCCTCCAGAAACTTGTTCTTCGTCAGCCCGAAGCGCGAGAAAATATCCTTCAAGCCCCGCTCGTCGTTGTCAAATAGGCACAAAAAGAGGTGCTCGACGGAGATATACTCGTCCTTCATGCCGGCGGCGAGCTTCTCCGCCTCGTTCAGGATCCTGCCGACGGCGGGCGTCGCATAGGGCTGCGACCCGCCCGACGTGCGGGGCAGCCGCTCGACGGCGTCCTTTACGGCACGGGCGAGCCCCTCCGCGTCGACCCCCGCGCGCCCGACGATGCGGAGATCCAGCCCGTCGCGCTCCAGGAGCGCAAGGGCAAGGTGGAGCGCGGTGAGTTCGGGATTGCCGTACTCCGCAGCGGTATTTTGCGCCTGCTGCACCGCCTGCAGCGATTTCTGCGTGAATTTGTTGGCGTCCATATCTTCCTCCCTGCGGGCGCGTTTTTTCCGCCCGCTTGTTTGTTCCTATTGTTTATACCGCAAAACTTCCCCCTTCAAACAAAATCAAACAATCGTTCGGCAATTTTTAAAAAATTCATCCTCCCTATTGACATCGGCAGGATGGCGCGCTATAATTATAACAAGTAATACACAAGTGCCGCCATACGCATGAGGAGAAATGCCGATGCTGGAAGTTAAAAACCTTGTAAAAGTGTATGAAACGAAGGGCGGGGAGCCGGTGCGCGCCGTCGACGACGTGTCCATCCGCTTTGAGGAGCGGGGCATGGTGTTCCTGCTCGGCAAGTCGGGCAGCGGGAAGTCCACCCTGCTCAATCTCTGCGGCGGGCTGGACGCGCCCGACGAGGGCGAGATCGTCATCAAAGGCAGGAGCAGCCGCGACTTCTCCCCCGCCGACTTCGACAGCTACCGCAACACCTTTGTCGGATTCGTCTTTCAGGAATACAATATTCTGGAAGAATTTACCGTGGAGGACAACATTGCCCTCGCGCTCGAATTGCAGAGCAAGGGAAAGGACCGCACCCGTGTGACGGAGATCTTGCGGCAGGTGGAGCTGGAAGGCTACGAAAAGCGCAAGCCCAACACCCTCTCGGGCGGACAGCGGCAGCGCGTCGCCATTGCGCGCGCGCTCGTCAAAGACCCCGAGATCATCATGGCGGACGAGCCGACGGGCGCGCTCGATTCCGAGACGGGGCGGCAGGTGCTCGAAACGCTGAAAAAGCTCTCGGAAAACAAGCTCGTCATCGTCGTCTCCCACGACAGGGAGTTTGCCGAGCAGTTCGGCGACCGCATCATCGAGCTCAAAGACGGGAAGATCGTCTCCGACGTCACCAAACACGTCCGCGCCGCACAGGACGAGCGCAACGTGCGTTTTCTGGACGACGGCACCATCTCCGTCCACAGCGGAAGAATGCTCACGGCGGACGACCTTTCCGCCATCAACCGCTTTTTGCAGACGGCGGAGGAGGACGTGCTCATCACGTCCGACAAAGCCGCCATTTCGGCGGCGGGCAAGAACGTGCCGCAGGCGACGACAACGGAATTTACCGTCACCGACGAGGGGGCGCTGCCTGTGCGGGAATATTCCGAAGAGGAACGATCGCTCATCCGCTCCCGCCTGCCCCTGTGCCACGCTGTCCGCATCGGCGCGAGCAGCATGAGGGTGAAGCCCTTCCGCCTCATCTTCACCGTTCTGCTGTGCGTCATTGCCTTTTCCATGTTCGGGATGTTCTCCACGCTCACCTTTTTCAACCGCGCGGAGACCTCCCTGCGCACCTACCGCGAATTGGGGTATGAGCAGCTCTCCCTCGTCAACAAATACCGCACGCAAACCATCTCCTATAAGAACGGCAAGGAGCACGAGCGCTGGGACAACGAATACTCCACCCTGTTCACGGACGCCGATCTTGAAAAATTCCGCGGGCAGTTCGGCGCCGACGTGTTCGCCGTGTTCGATTACGGGCGGGCGACCGCATACGATGCTGCCAACGCCAACCTCATGCGCGGAAGCTCCACCTATTATTACGATCACGGCATCTCGGGATTTGCCGCCATCGACCCCGCCTCCTCCTGGGCGGAACGGCTGGTCACCGACACCGACCTCACCGCGCTCACCGCGGACGACGTGCTCATCTCCACCTATACGTTCGACAGCCTGAAATACTTCGGGATGTACACGGAGACCAACTTTTTCATCCCCGTCGAGCTGAATGATTACGACGACATCGTGGGACAGCCGCTCATCTTTCAGGAATTCGGGCGCCCCGACGTGCGGCTCACCGTGCGCGGCGTGTACCGCGCCGACCTGCCCGAGCAGTACGACGACCTGCTCGACCCGCCCGACAAGCTCACCCCCGCCTTCGAGCAGCTCGCCAACAGCCTGGTTCTCGAACTCGAATACGGCGTGTACGACATCGGGTTTGTCAGCGAGGACTTTTTTGAAGCGCACCGCGAGGCGCTGCAAGTGACGTCCGATTCCTACTTCACGCACAACGCCAACTATCTTGCGCTCGGGCACGGGTACTCCGTCTACGCGACGATCGGCGGGGAGGAACAGATGCTCGACACCCTGTTCTGGAGCGTCAACGCGTGGCCGCCGCCCACCGAGGCGGCAATGCCCTCCGTCATCCGCCCGGACGGCGGGGAAATTTCGACGCTGAAAAAGGGAGAGACCATCGTCCCCTTCTCGGTCATCATCGAGCAGCTCCAACCGCTTGCGGAGGAGGAGTATGCGCGAAAGCTCGCGTCGGAGGGCGCGGACGCCGCCGAGGAATGGATGCAGACGCTCGAAAAATATGCGAACGTTCTGGAGAATGGCCCGCGGGAGGACGACAAGACGACGCAGGAGGACATTGCCCCCGCACTGGAACTGTTCTTTTCGCTGCTCGAAGCATGGGAAGCGGACTACGTTCCCGAACTCACCCTGAAAGATCCCTTCGGGGATGGGGATATTGTCCTCACCATCGCGGGGTTCACTTACGGAAATTCGAATTTTGACGGATTCTACCTCTCCGAAGAGGACTTCGACCATATCTTTCACGCCTCCTATGCGGACGTGGAGGACGATCGGTACACGCAGGTGAGCTACACCAAATATATGCGGACGGCGGACGCCGTCTATGAGCGCATCGTCGTGCCCGTTCCCGAGAGCAACGCGGCGCTGCGCAGTATGCTGCGGGGAGAACGGCAGCCCGACGAAACGGACGACACGTTCTATGTGGTGAGCACCTTCGTTACATATCAGATCGACGCCGTGAGCGACATTGTGGGGATGCTGGAAAACATCTTCCTCATCGTCGGCGTAGTGATGGCGCTGTTTGCGATGCTGCTTCTGTTCAACTTCATCTCCGTTTCCATCTCCAACAAGAAGCGGGAGATCGGCATCCTGCGGGCGCTGGGCGCAAGGAGCACGGACGTGTTCAAGATCTTCTTCTCGGAAGCCGTCCTCATCGCGCTCATCTGCTACGTCTTCTCCGTCGTCGTCTGCCTTGTGACGTGCGCCGTGCTCAATCACGTCGTCGCCACCCTGCTGCCCGTCACGCTGTTCATCTTCGGCCCCCTTTCGTGGCTCGTCATGCTGGCAATTGCGGCGCTCACCTCCTTCGTCGCCACCTTCCTGCCCGTGCGCAGCGCGGCAAAGCGCAAGCCCGTGGAGAGCATCCGCGCGCTGTGAAATACAAAACGACAGAAAAAGCGGGGCGGCGCTATCGGAAGATAGCGCCGCCCCGCTTGCCTTATTTTTGCAGAACGTTGCTCGTTTTTTGGTTCATCTGACGGGCCTGCGCCAGCCGTAGACATCGGGCGCGGTGCCGTATTGGATACCCGTGATGGTATCGTAGAGCATCTTGGTAATGCGCCCCATCTTGCCGCCGCCGATCACATAGTCCTTGTCCCGGTAGCGGATGAGCCCGACGGGCGAGATGACCGCCGCCGTGCCCGTTCCGAATGCCTCGTCAAGCGTGCCGTTCTGCTGCGCGGCGATCACCTCGTCGATGGAGATGCGGCGCTCCGACACGGGGATGCCCTTGTCCTTCAACACCTGAATGCAGCTCTTGCGGGTGATGCCGGGCAGGATGGAGCCGACGAGCGCGGGCGTCACCACCTCGCCGCCGATGACGAAGAACATATTCATGCTCCCCACCTCTTCGACGTACTTCTTCTCGTTGGCGTCCAGCCAGAGCACCTGGTCGAAGCCCTTCTCCTCCGCCTCCTCACCCGCCTTCATGGACGCGGCGTAGTTGCCGAGGCACTTTGCCTCCCCCGTGCCGCCGATGGTCGCGCGGGTGTAGCGGTCCTCCACGATGAGTTTGGTGGGCTCCAGCCCGTGCGCATAGTAGCTGCCGACGGGCGAGAGGATGATGAAAAAGAGATATTCGGTGGAGGCGTGCACGCCAAGCATGACACGCGTCGCCACGATGGTCGGACGGATATAGAGCGCGGTGCCGGGCTCGGAAGGGATCCAATCCTTATCGAGCTTCAGGAGCGTTTCCAGCCCCTCCTGCGCGACGTCCGCGGGGAAGTTGGGGATGCACATCCGCGTTGCCGAGCGGTTCATGCGCGCCCAATTCTCCTCCGGGCGGAACACGGCGATGGAGCCGTCCGGCTGACGGAACGCCTTCATCCCCTCAAAAATGCCCTGCGCATAGTGGAAAATGCTGGTGGCGAGGTCGAACGCCTTGGGCTCGTTCGGCTCCACCTTGGCGTCATGCCAGCCCTTCTCCTTGGTATACTTCATCGTGAACATATAGTCGGTGAAGTAATGCCCGAATCCGAGCGCCGTCCCCTTTGCGGGCTTTTCTTTCAACTGCTGCCTTCTGACGATCTCCATACCGTCTGACCCCCTGTAAAAATTACGTCTATTATACGCTCCTTTCCCTCATTTGTCGAGCGGAAAGGGGGCGATTTCCTGCCTGCTTTCGGAAATTTGTACCCTGCCGCCGAGGACGTCGGCGAGCTGCGCACGGAACGCCGCCTCCCCGCGCGAGCGGATGACGACGGCAAAGCGCGCATTCTCGGCGAATTCGCGCGAGCGCACCTCGCACCTGCCTTCCAGAAAGCGCTGCAGCGCGTTGACCTGCGCGTAGTCCACCGTGATGACAAATTCCGAGCACTCCTCCCACAGCGCGAGCGGCGCGCCGTCCAGACACTCCGCCGCGCACCCCGAATAGGCGCGCGTCAGTCCGCCCGCGCCCAGCTTGATGCCACCGAAGTAGCGCACCACCGCCACCGCGCACTCAAAGAGCTTGCGCGCGCGCAGCACATTCAGAATGGGCATCCCCGCCGTGCCCTGCGGCTCGCCGTCGTCCGAAAAGCGCATGAGGTTGCCGAGGCGGTCGGCAATAAAGGCGTGGCAGACGTGCGTGGCGAGCGGGTGCTCCGCGCGCACGGAGGCGAGGAACGCGCGCGCCTCCTCCTCTCCCGCCGTGTGGGCGCAGTAGGTGAGAAAGCGCGATTTTTCGATGACCTTCTCCGCGCAATGCGGCGCGGCGACGCTCAGAAAACTCATCCGACGATGACGTTGAAGCGCACCTTCTTCCCCTTGAACAGGGTGAAGGGCGAAGCGGGAAGCGCGGCGTTGACGTCGGTCACCTTCTCGCCGTTGATGCTCACGCCGCCCTGTTCGACGAGCCTGCGCGCCTCGCCGTTGGACTTGCACAGCCCCGTGGCGAGCAGCGCGGCAAGCACCGTCTGCGTGCCTGCGGGCACCCGCTTTTCGGGCATCTCACCCTCGCCGCCGAAGGCTGCGCGCGCCTCCGCCTGCGCCGCGAGCGCCTTCTCTTCGCCGTGCACCATCTTGGTGAGCTCAAAGGCGAGCACCTCCTTGGCGCGGTTGATGCGCTCGTCCTGAAATCCGGTGAGTTCCGCGATCTCTTCGAGCGGAAGGAAGGTGAGGAGCTTGAGACACTTTTCGACGTCGGCGTCCGCCGTGTTGCGCCAATACTGATAAAACTCATAGGGCGAGGTCTTGTTCTCATCCAGCCAGACGGCGCCCTTTTGCGTCTTGCCCATCTTCTTGCCCTCGCTCGTCGTGAGCAGGGTGAAGGTCATGGCGAACGCCGCTTTGCGCTCCTTTCTGCGGATGAGGTCGGCGCCCGCCAGAATGTTGCTCCACTGGTCGTCGCCGCCGAGCTGCAGGAGGCACCCGTACTTGCGGTTCAATACGAGGAAATCGTACGCCTGCATGAGCATATAGTTGAATTCGAGGAAGGTGAGCCCCTTCTCCATGCGCGAGCGGTAGCACTCCGCCGTGAGCATCTTGTTGACGGAAAAATAGACGCCCACGTCGCGCAGGAAGTCCACATAGTTGAGATAGAGCAGCCAATCGGCGTTATCCACGACGACGGCGCCGTTCTCGCCCTCGAAGCGGATGAAGCGCGCCATCTGCTTTTTGAAGCACTCGACGTGATACTTCACCGTTTCGCGCGTCATCATCGAGCGCATATCCGTCCTTCCCGAGGGGTCGCCGATCATGCCCGTTCCGCCGCCGATGAGGATGATGGGCTTGTGTCCCGCGTCCTGCATATGCTTCATCGCAACGAGCTGCATGAAGTGCCCGACGTGCAGGCTGTCCGCCGTCGGGTCGAACCCGATATAAAAGGGCACGCTCTCCTGCCCGAGCTTTTCGTAGAGCTCATCCTCAAAGACGGTCTGTTTGATAAATCCCCGCGCGCGCAGGGTGTCCATGACGTTCTGCATCCTGTCTCCTTCTTGCCCGCCGATAAAAAAACGGTCCGCGCCTGCGCGCAAACCGTTGAAATCAGAAAATTCAGTCTACGCGCGAAAAGAGTATTACGAAAGAACGTAATACGCGTAGCCGTAAATTGCAACTGCGAGCGACTGTTTCATATTGTTATTATACGACGCCGCGCGCAGAATGTCAAACGCTTGCGCACACATTTCCGAAATTTGCGCAGCCGCGTTCCTCCATATTCAGTCCGCGCAGGCAAGAAAGCGCCCACTTCCCCGTGCGGCGCGCCTCCCGAAGGCGCGCGCGCAGCGCCTCGTTGCGGGCGTCCCGCTCGCGGCGGCGCCCCTCCTCCAATACTGTTTCCGTCAAGAGCCTGTTCATACTCCCTATTGTACGCAGCATACTTGACAGATATTGTCATATATGATAAAATAATTTCCGCAAATCAAAAAAATTTTTCCGGAGCAAGCCATGAAGTACCAGGTGATGATGGGCATTTTATTCACCCTCCTCAAAAACCGCAGGGCGACCGCGCAGGAACTTGCCGCGCGGTTCGACATCTCCCCCCGCTCCGTCTACCGCTACATCGAGGAGATGACCGTCGCGGGCATCCCCATCGACGTGGCGCGCGGGCAGTACGGCGGCATCTACATTTCGGACGCCTACAAGCTGCCGCGCGGCTTTCTGACACGCACGGAATACGAGCGCGCCGTGGCGGCGATGCGCGCCATGGACAGCGAATGGCAGGACGAGGCGCTCGCCTCCGCTATCCGCAAGCTCACCTCGCAGATGAAGTCGGAGCGGCAGGACGAAGCCGTCACGGGCGAGATCCTGGTGGACAGCGGAACGTGGGGAAAGGAGAGCAGGTTCTCCGATAAACTGCTGCTTTTAGAGCGTGCCGTCAAGGCGCGGGAGGCGCTGGAGATCGACTACGTCGACCGCGGCGGCGGACGCACGCACCGCGTCATCCTCCCCCATCTGCTCGTCTATAAGCAGAATATCTGGTACATCTTTGCGTTCTGCCGCAAGCGGGACGCCTTCCGCCTCTTTAAAGTGGGACGCATCCGCACGGCTTTTTCGACGGGCGAGACGTTTGAACGACTCCCCTTCACGCGGGCGGACATCCCCCTCTCCTTCTGGAAGGACGACGAGAAGTGCGTGGAGGCGCGCTTTGCCCTCACCGACGAGGCAGTGCCCTTCGCCGAAGAATGGCTGGGCATCGAGGCGATTTACGAAAAGGACGGCAAAAAGTACGCCGAGGCGACCCTGCCCGACGACAGCGCGCTCATCGGAAAGATCCTCTCCGCGGGCGCGGGGTTCACCGTCCTCTCCCCCGCATCCCTTGCGGAACGGGTACGCAGGGCGGCGGAGCGCATCGCCGCCGCCTACGCAGATCGAGGGTGAAATATTCCCCCGCCGCTAGGACTCCCGCAAAAATGCGCAGCATTTTTGTGGGATTTTCACAGAGAGGGCAAGTAGTCGCGGATGCAAAGGCTCCCTCTTTGAGGGAGCTGACTGCGAAGCAGTCTGAAGGAGTTGCTTTTCCATTTGCTATCCGCATTTTTATCAACTCCTTCCGCCTTGCCTTCGGCAAGCCACCTCACTCGGGAAGGGAGGCAAGAAAAACGCAAAAAAAGCACAAAAAAGCGCCGTTCTTCTCGCGGAAGAACGGCGCTTGCCTTATGCGGATCTATTTTTTCTCTGCATAGACGCTCGTCGCGCCGACGCTCTGCCCGTTCAGGAGAACGCTCACCGTGAACGTGAGGCGCGCCGTCGGATCGGCAACAGGCGTGTGCGACGTCGCCACCCCCGTCTGCCAGCCCGACGTCGTCTCGTAGGGGGTGAAGTCCGAGGTATCGACGTCATAGGATACGGTATTCCATTTGAAAGTCAACTCGTAGGAGGCGCTGACCGTGAAATGCCCGGCGTATTCCCCGACGACCTTTCCGCCCTCCGCCCGGAAGGAGATGCGCTGATCGTAACTGAACCACGAGCCGCTCCTCTCAATGGTGATCGCCGCGTCCGAGAGGTTGCTCACCCACATTGCGGAGACCGTCGTCACGTTGCCGCCGCCCTGATAGGCAAGCTCCGTCACGCGGGTGAGTTCGCCGTCCTCCGTTTTGTACCAGCCGAGGAAGGTATAGCCCTCCGCCGTCGGCGTGAGAAGGGTGTACTGCGCGTTAAATTCCGCCGTGGACTGCCCGGTGAGCGACGTGCCGTCCAACGTGAACGCAACCGAGCTGCTCGTATACACCACCGTGTCGGGCGTGAGCGGTACCGTGATGGTGGACCCGTTTGCAACAATGTCGCACACCGCGTCCTCCCAGACCACGCTGTCCTCGCCGATGGCTGCGCCGAGGTCAAAGACGTTGTTGTCCGTTCCCACGCGGAAGACGTGCGTCTTGCTGCCCCAGGTGAGGGTGAGCGCTTCTCCGTAGTACATCTGCGTCGTGAAGGAGTACGTTCCGTCGCTGTTGTCCGTCCAATCCCCGCCCAGATTGACGGGCGCTGTGATGGTGACGGGATAGAGATTGGGCGAATAGACCGCCTCGCACACGCCGTTCGGGGTAAAGGCAAAGTCCTTCCACGAGAGGGTGTAGCCCTCCTTCTGCCAGGCAGCAAGGTCGGGGCGAGCGAGCGCCGTTAAAAGCATATCGCCCGAATACCACACCTGCTGCGAGCCGACCTGCACGCCGTCCACTGCATAGGACACGGTGGACGTCTGCGGCGCGAGATAGGCGTTTTCCGCCATGGCGTTCCAATCGACAGAGGCAAGGTCGGCGCCCGAGAGCAGGTCTTTGACGTTGGTCGTGGGGTCGGGATAGCTCTCCCCGCACGGGTTTTGGAAGGTGAGCGGAAGGGAGAGCCTGATGAGATCGATGAGGGAGGTATCGACGTTGAGGGTGCGCAAAATGCCCTCTTCGTCCGTTCCGAGCGTGAGCAGGATGTCCGTGAGCGCGCCGTTCGTGAGACTGTTACCGTTGAGGGTGAGCGACCAGCTCGCCGCCTTCCCGCTGCCCGAAGGCGCATAGGAATAGGAGGAGAGGATGTTGCCGAGCACCGCGCCGTAATCGCCCGAACTGCTCCCGCCGCCGCTCGTTTCCGCTTTCTTGATGGCGTCCGCGATCGTATCGGAGAAGTTGAAGAGATAGGCAAGGTGCTCCGTGAGGAAGCCCGCAAAGAACTTGCCGAGCGGCGCAACGCGGTACGTCGTCTCCCCGCCCGCCGTGCGGCGCACATACACCATGCCGTCCTCGATGGTGAGGTCGGTGACGCCGTCGCTGTTGATGACGGGAAGGATAAAAGAGTACTTTTCGTAAGAGATGCGGATATTGACGACGGGGCTGCCGTTCTCCTTTAAGGAGACTGCAAGCTGCACGCCGATGCCCGTAAGGTCGATGCCGCCGAAAATATCGAGAGATGCCGACGCCGTTCCCTCGACGATGAACTTCTCGTTGAGGGCATATTCGCCATCGGCGACGGGATACGTTGCGGAGGCGGCGATCGCCTTGATGAGTTCATCCACCCCCTTGAAGGTGTAGCTTTGGAACTGTTCCAGGGCGAGGGAGGCGAGCTTCGTGCCGTCCGCCGCGGTGAGCTGCGCGTCCGCCGACGACGCCGAAAGCTGCGTCTTGCCGAAGGCGAACCCGAAGGAGATGCCCGTCGTTTCCGTGTTCTTGTTGCCCCAGACATTGCCGAGCAGGACGCCCGAGAGCAGGCTCTCCCCTCCCACGGCTTGCGTCTTGGTGAGCTCGATGGTGAGCGGGGCAAGCCCGTTCCCGCCGTAGATGAGGTCGGAGTTGAGAGTGAGGAAGAAGGTGACGCCCTTCTCGTCCCGACGGATGCCGAGTTCCGAGAGGTACTTCCCGGGGTCGACGGCGGCAGCATCGTCGAGCGCGCCACCGATGGCGCTGTTGAGCTCGCTCAAAATGCCCTCGAGCTTTGCGTCGATGCCGAGCGTCGACATGAGCACGTTGCCGAGCGCGCCGAGCTGCGCCTTGTCGGTGTCCGTCAGCCACCTGGAGCCGAAGAAGGCGTCCAGCGTGGAGAAGACGGCATCCACCGCGTCGGCGGGAAGCCCCAACCCCGTGAGGAAGCCGGAGAGCTTGCCCTCCGTCAGCGAGACGCCGCTCGCAAGCAGGGTCAGAATGTCGCCCGCGGGAACGCGGAAGCAGAGCGGCTGATCGAGGCGGGTCTCCCCGTCGTCCGCATACGTCTTTCCGGGGTATTTGGAGATACTCACAAAGAAGTCGAGCTCGCCGTCGCCCTCCGCGTCGAACATCCAGAAGTCGAGATAGAGGTCGTTCCCCTCCGTGCGCTTATCCTCGAGAACGAGGCGGAACACAAGGTACATGGTGGGATCGACCACGATGCTCTTGCCGTCCACATCGATGGTGACGACCTTTCCGGACGCGCCCGCGTGATAGACGAGCTGTCCCGAAATGTTGTATACGTCCTCGTTATCTGCGTTCTTTGTGCCGCCCGCAAAGGACACGGTCACATCCTGCGAGGCGAGCGTTCCCACGGCTGCGCCGACAAAGTCGAGCAGTTCGCACAGATCGTCCGCCGTCATGAGCCCGGACTCCTCCGGCGTGCCTGCGGGGGCGTCGGGAAGGCGCCCGGAGGCGGCAATGTCCACCTTGCCCGAGAGCGTCACATCCCCCGCCTTGCTCTCCGCAAGGGCGAGCGAGAATGCCCCGTTCTGCATGATGAGATCGAAGGTGAACCCGCCCAGCGTGACGGTGCCCATGCTCCCTTCGGTGCCCGTCGCGCCGCCGAAATGAACGCCGTCGATGAGCGAAGGAAGGCCGACGGAGGCAAAAATTTCCGTGACCGCCGCGCCCGCGCCCAGCGTGTTCATCAGCTCCTCCGCCGTCGCGGGGATGTCCGCGCCCGCAACGTACGATCTGATCGTGCGCGCGACGCGTTCATACACCGCTTCAAAGGTATCCGAGAGCTTGTAGAGCTCGTCGTAGCCGAGCGCCACGCCCACGCTGCCATAGACAAGGCGGAGCTGCGACGCGTCCGCACTCACCTTGATGGTCTGCCGCGTGCCGTTCGCAATGACGGTGAGGTCGAGCGAGAGCGCGAACCCGTCCTTCCACGAGAGCACGCCGTTCTCGATGGCGACTTCCGCCGCCATATTCTTATACTTTAATTTGAGCGAACCGCCGAGCGCGATGCGCCCGTCCGTGAGCACCGTCTTGACGAGGTCGAACACGGGGGCAAGCTCCACATAGCCGTCCGTCGTATAGGTGAACGCCTCGCCTGCGGTGAGGGTAAGATCTGCGCCGAGCGCGGCGGCGGAAATTTCCCCTTCCTCGACGGAGAGGGCAACGTCGCCGAGTGCAAAATCAATGCCGAACGCCTTGAGAAGTTCTGTGCCCTTCAACAGAATTTCGACAGAGGTTTCCCCTTCCGAGATGGAGACGAGCTCTGCAAAGTTCATAGAAAGGACCTGCTCAATGAGATCCCCTTCGGGCGTGCCGAGCGTGACGTCCTTGCCGAGCAGCGAACCGATGAGAGCGACGAGCTCCTCCACGTTCGCCGTGAGCTTGATGCCCTCCACCTCGACATACACCGCGCCGTCCGCGTAAAGAATACCGACCGTCTTGGTCGCCGACTTATAGTTGAGCACGAGCGTGCCCTTGGCGGCGAGCGCGTTCATATCCAGCATCACCGTGCCGCTGACTGCAAGCTCGCCCGCCGCGTAGGCAATGTCCGCGCAGAGATAATCGTTCTGCAAGAGGGCAAGCACGTTCTTTGCAAGCGCGACGCCGTCCACATAGCCGTCCGTCGTGAAGCTGAACGCCTCGCCCGCCGTGAGGGTGAGTTCTGCGCCGAGCGCGGCGGCAGAAATCTCGCCTTCCATAACGGAGAGAGCAACGTCGCCGAGGGCAAAGTCAATGCCGAACGCCTTGAGAAGCTCCGTACCTTTGAGGAGGATTTCAACCGAAGTTTCGCCCTCTGAAATGCTGACAAGTTCCGCAAAATTGAGGGAGAGCACCTGCTCGATAAGATCCCCTTCGGGCGTGCCGAGCGTGACATCCTTGCCGAGGAGCGAACCGATGAGAGCGACGAGCTCCTCCACGTTCGCCGTGAGTTTAATGCCCTCGACCTCGACATACACCGCGCCGTCTGCGTACAACACGCCGACCGTCTTGGTCGCCGATTTATAGTTGAGCACGAGCGTGCCCTTGGCGGCAAGTTTATTTACGTCGAGCGTCACCGTGCCGCTCACGGCAAGCTCGCCCGCGGCGTAGGCAATGTCCGCGCAAAGATAATCGTTCTGCAAGAGCGTGAGCACGTTCTGCGCGAGCTTGACACCGTCCACATAGCCGTCCGTCGTATAGGTGAACGCCTCGCCCGCGGTAAGCGTGAGTTCTGCGCCGAGCGCGGCGGCGGAAATTTCCCCTTCTTCGACGGAGAGCGCCACGTCGCCGAGCGCAAAGTCGATGCCGAACGCCTGCAAAAGCTCCGTGCCTTTGAGGAGGATTTCGACCGAAGTTTCGCCCTCTGAAATGCTGACAAGTTCCGCAAAATTGAGGGAGAGAACCTGCTCGATGAGATCCCCTTCGGGCGTGCCGAGCGTGACGTCCTTACCGAGGAGCGAACCGATGAGGGAGACGAGCTCCTCCACGTTCGCCGTGAGCCTGATGCCCTCGACCTCGACATACACCGCGCCGTCTGCGTACAATATACCGATCGTCTTGGTCGCCGATTTATAGTTGAGCACGAGCGTGCCCTTGGCGGCAAGTTTATTTACGTCGAGCGTCACCGTGCCGCTCACGGCAAGGTTGCCCGCGGCGTAGGCAACGTCCGCGCAGAGATAATCGTTCTGCAAGAGGGCAAGCACGTTCTTTGCAAGCGCAACGCCGTCCACATAGCCGTCCGTCGTGAAGGTGAACGCCTCGCCCGCCGTGAGCGTGAGCTCTGCCCCGAGCGCAGAGGCGGAAATTTCCCCTTCCTCGACGGAGAGAGCAACGTCGCCGAGCGCAAAGTCAATGCCGAACGCCTTGAGAAGTTCCGTACCTTTGAGAAGAATTTCAACGGAGGTTTCGCCCTCCGAGATGGAGACGAGTTCCGCAAAGTTCAAAGAGAGAACTTGCTCCAAGAGATCGCCTTCGGGCGTGCCGAGCGTGACATCCTTGCCAAGCAGCGAACCGATGAGAGCGACGAGCTCCTCCACGTTCGCCGTGAGCCTGATGCCCTCGACTTCGACGTACACCGCGCCGTCCGCATAGAGAACGCCGACCGTCTTGGTCGCCGATTTATAGTTGAGCACAAGCGTGCCCTTGGCGGCAAGCGCGTTCATATCCACGGTCACCGTGCCGCTCACGGCAAGCTCGCCCGCGGCGTAGGCAATATCCGCGCAAAGATAGTCGTTCTGCAAGAGTGCAAGCACGTTCTTTGCGAGCGCAACGCCGTCCACATAACCGTCCGTCGTGAAGCTGAACGCCTCGCCCGCGGTGAGGGTGAGTTCTGCCCCGAGCGCGGCGGCGGAAATTTCACCTTCCGCTACGGAGAGCTGCACGTCACCGAGGGCGAAGTCAACGCCGAACGCCTTGAGAAGCTCCGTACCTTTGAGGAGGATTTCAACCGAAGTTTCGCCCTCCGAGACGGAGACGAGTTCCGCAAAATTGAGGGAGAGCACCTGCTCAATTAAATCCCCTTCGGGCGTGCCGAGGGTGACGTCCTTGCCGAGGAGCGATCCGATGAGCGCGACGAGCTCCTCCACGTTCGCCGTGAGCCTGATGCCCTCGACCTCGACATACACCGCGCCGTCCGCGTAGAGAACGCCGACCGTCTTGGTCGCCGATTTATAGTTGAGCACGAGCGTGCCCTTGGCGGCAAGCGCGTTCATATCCAGCGTCACCGTGCCGCTCACGGCAAGCTCGCCCGCGGCGTAAGCAATGTCCGCGCAGAGGTAATCGTTCTGCAAGAGGGCGAGAATGTTCTGCGCGAGCTTGACGCCGTCCACATAGCCGTCCGTCGTGTATGTGAACGCCTCGCCCGCCGTGAGGGTGAGTTCTGCGCCGAGCGCAGCGGCGGAAATTTCACCTTCCGCTACGGAGAGAGCAACGTCGCCGAGGGCGAAGTCCACCCCGAACGCCTTGAGAAGCTCCGTACCTTTGAGGAGGATTTCAACCGAAGTTTCGCCCTCCGAGATGGAGACGAGTTCCGCAAAATTGAGGGAGAGCACCTGCTCGATGAGATCCCCTTCGGGCGTGCCGAGGGTGACGTCTTTGCCGAGCAGCGAGCCGATGAGAGAAACGAGCTCCTCCACGTTCGCCGTGAGCTTGATGCCCTCCACCTCGACATACACCGCGCCGTCCGCGTAAAGAATACCGACCGTCTTGGTCGCCGACTTATAGTTGAGCACGAGCGTGCCCTTGGCGGCGAGCGCGTTCATATCCAGCATCACCGTGCCGCTGACTGCAAGCTCGCCCGCCGCGTAGGCAATGTCCGCGCAAAGATAGTCGTTCTGCAAGAGTGCGAGCACGTTCTTTGCAAGCGCAACGCCGTCCACATAGCCGTCCGTCGAATAGCTGAACGCCTCGCCTGCCGTGAGCGTGAGTTCTGCCCCGAGCGCAGAGGCAGAAATCTCGCCTTCCATAACGGAGAGAGCAACGTCGCCGAGGGCAAAGTCGATGCCGAACGCCTTGAGAAGTTCCGTACCCTTTAAGAGGATTTCGACCGAGGTTTCGCCCTCCGAGATGGAGACGAGCTCTGCAAAGTTCATAGAAAGGACCTGCTCGATGAGATCCCCTTCGGGCGTGCCGAGCGTGACGTCCTTGCCGAGCAGCGAACCGATGAGAGCGACGAGCTCCTCCACGTTTGCCGTGAGTTTAATGCCCTCGACCTCGACATACACCGCGCCGTCTGCATAGAGAACGCCGACCGTCTTGGTCGCCGATTTATAATTGAGGACAAGCGTGCCCTTTGCGGCGAGCGCGTTCATATCCACGGTCACCGTACCGCTCACGGCAAGGTTGCCCGCGGCGTAGGCAATATCCGCGCAAAGGTAATCGTTCTGCAAGAGCGTGAGCACGTTCTGCGCGAGTTTGACGCCGTCCACATAACCGTCCGTCGTGAAGCTGAACGCCTCGCCCGCCGTGAGCGTGAGCTCTGCCCCGAGCGCGGCAGCGGAAATTTCGCCTTCCGTAACGGAGAGCTGCACGTCGCCGAGCGCGAAGTCGATGCCGAACGCCTTGAGAAGTTCCGTACCCTTTAAGAGAATTTCAACGGAAGTTTCGCCCTCCGAGATGGAGACAAGCTCCGCAAAGTTGAGAGAAAGGACTTGCTCGATGAGGTCACCTTCGGGCGTGTCGAGCGTGACGTCTTTGCCGAGCAGCGATCCGATGAGGGAGACAAGCTCCTCCACGTTTGCCGTGAGCCTGATGCCCTCGACCTCGACGTACACCGCGCCGTCCGCGTAGAGAACGCCGACCGTCTTGGTCGCCGACTTATAGTTGAGCACGAGCGTGCCCTTGGCGGCAAGTTTATTCACGTCCAGCGTCACCGTGCCGCTCACAGCAAGCTCGCCCGCGGCGTAGGCAATGTCCGCGCAGAGGTAATCGTTCTGCAAGAGGGCAAGCACGTTCTTTGCAAGCGCAACGCCGTCCACATAGCCGTCCGTGGAATAACTGAACGCCTCGCCCGCCGTGAGCGTGAGTTCTGCCCCGAGCGCGGCGGCGGAAATTTCGCCTTCTTCGACGGAGAGCTGCACGTCGCCGAGCGCGAAGTCCACCCCGAACGCCTTGAGAAGTTCCGTGCCTTTGACGGCGAGAGAAAGTGCGTTGTCCGCCTCACTCACCGCAAAGAGCGCGGCAAATTCGGGCGAGAGCGCGGTGGAGACGAGCTGCCCGAAGTCGAGCGCCGAAACATCGGGAAGTTCGGGCATTTCGGGAAGTTCAACGAAGTTTCCGAGCAGGGCGAGCGCCTCCGTGACGTCCGCCTTGATGCGGATACCGTCCACCGCGAGATAGGCGGTGCCGTCCGCAAAGAGGAAGGAGAGCTCCTTTTTGGCGCTCTTATACGCAACGGTGAGCGTACCCTGCACGCACAACTCGTCCGTCATGACGTCGAGCGAGCCCTCGACGGCGAGATCCCCCATTTGATAGGAGACGCCGACGCGGAGCGCCTCGCCCGAGAGGACGGAGAGCACGTTCTGCACATAGGGCATGAGGGGAACATAGCCCGCCGCCTCCTGCTCGGTGAGGGCGGGAAGTTCCTCCTGCGAAAAGGCGAGCGTTGCGCCGAGCTCGGTATTGCCGAGGGTGAGCCGTGCGGCGACGTCTCCCAACGTGACGGCGCCGTCCTCCCCGACGAGGAAACGGAAGGTAACGGGGAGCTGCAAGCCCATGAGGGAGAGCTCGGAGGAGAGCGTGGCGCTCCTCTTGTCCTCCGCGACGGTGAACGAGCCGCTGCCGAGTTGAGCGAGCAGTTCGTCGGTATCGAAGGAGATGCCCCCCTCTTTGCTTGCCATCGTCTGCACTTCCTCCCCTTCCGTGAGGGAGGAGATGAGCGCGGTGAGTTCGGAAACGGAGAGCTTTACCTTCACCCCGTCGCCGTAGCGCAGGAACACGTCCTCCCCCGCATATTGCAGGAACACCTCGCCGATGCGCGCGCGAAGAGAGAGGGCGGACGTATCGGAAGCGTCCACATAGACGAGCCCCTCGAAGGGTTGCCCGTTCAGCGTGAGCTGCAAGGAGAAGGTGACGGGCTGCGTGAGAACGGTGCCGAACGCCTCGGCAAGGCAGTCGGCAGCCGTGAGCTCCTGCTCCGTCGGCGCGCCCGTGGCGGGCTTGTCGGCATAGCTCTTGAAATAGTCGTCGTAGGCGGTGGAATAGGCGCGGTCGGTGCCGTATTCATACTGCGTCGAATAGGTCGCCGTGCACTTGGCGTTGACGCCCTTGGTAGCGGTGTACGCCTCCTCGATCTCGGAGGAGAGCACCTGCCACGTTGCGTCGAAGGTGTAGGTGACGGTGATATAGTCGAAGGTGGGCAGCGACGTGAGCCCGCCCGTGTACATCATCTGGTTGACGTAGTAAGCGGGCGCCTTGTCGGTCGCAGGGTCGAGATGGTAGGTCTGCGTGTACGTCCCGTCCCCGTTCGCGGTGACTTCGGAGGCATCCAAAAGCGTCTCCTCGTTGATGACATACACGGAGAACGCCGTGCCCGGGAGCCCGCGGGAAACTTTATAGTCCTCCACCGACATATTGCCGTAGGGCGCGCCGTCCTTCCAGGCGGTGTCGATGCCGTCATAAGTGGAGGGCCCGCCCGCCGCCTCGCGCCAGATGACGCGGTCGCCCACCCAGCAGAACTGCTTGGCGGAGTTGATGAGGCTGGACGTGGTGATGTCCGTCTGGATGAGCACGCCGTCCGAATACTGCTTCCAGGTGTTCACCTGCTGGGAGAGCATGGTGTTGACGGAGCCCTGCATCTCGGAATACCACACGTCCTGCGCCTGAAAGCGCGCGTTCATGTAGCCGATATTTTCGAGCGCGGAATGAAGATCGGGCGTGGAGCCGTCGGTGGGAAGTTCGAGACAGATGGTGTCGAACCCCTCGGCGACGGTGTTGGGCGCAGCCTTGTTGAAGAAGAGCGCGTTGATGCCGAACGTGCCGCCCACCACGATGGCGACGGCAGATGCGGCGGCGAGCCCCTTTTTCAGGCGGCGGTGCTGCTTGGCTTTGAGGCGCAACCTCCCCTTTTTGCGGACGGGACGGGGGATCCCTTCGCCCCCGAGCGTCATCATATCGCCCGCCGTCTGTTTCCTTTGTTTCATATTTCTCCTCCGCACCGCATAAAGCGGCGCGTTAGTCACAAATTTCTATGACAACATTCTAACACGGTCATGACAAAATGTCAACGAAATCTATGACAAAATTCAAAAAAGCGGGTGGGAATTTTTCCTTATTTATAAAAGAAAACGGCACTCCCTTAACAGGAATGCCGAATCTGTGAAAAAATATGCGTTCAGTTCATGAGCAGGCGGACGAGCTCCTCCTCTGCGGGCGGATGCGCGAAGAAGTCGTGCGTGCCGCCGACGGGGATGTCGCCGACGATACGCCCGCATTTCAACACAACGGCGCGGCGGGCGAGCACGGCTGCCTCGTGCACGTCGTGCGTGACGAAGACGACCGTCTTTTGCGTGCCTTTGTGGAGCGCCGCGACGAGCTCCAAAAGCGACTTTTTTAAGGAGAGGTCGAGC
Source organism: uncultured Clostridia bacterium (assembly GCA_944362555.1). GTDB lineage: Bacteria > Bacillota > Clostridia > Christensenellales > Borkfalkiaceae > Gallimonas. The sequence continues at coordinate 13,195 of CALVTL010000009.1, read as the reverse complement.
GAGGAGAACGGCTCGTCCATGAGCAGCATCTCATGCGGGTACAAAAACGCCCTTGCGATGGCGACGCGCTGCCGTTCACCCCCCGAAAGCTGGTGCGGGTACGACTTTTCGCGCCCGGAGAGCCCCACAAGGCGGAGCATCTCCCCCACGCCGTCCCACTTGTCTTTGGGGAGCACAAACCGAAGATTGCCCTCCAGCGTCAGGTTGGGCAGGAGTTTGGGGGATTGGAAGAGATAGGAGCAGGGCAGCGCGCCTTCGACCGTTCCCTCGTAAGAAGTCTGTCCCGCAAGCACATTCAAAAGCGTTGTCTTGCCCGCGCCGCTCTCGCCGAGGACGGCGCACAGCTCCCCCTCGCGCAGCGCAAGCGAGACGTCGTCGAGGGCGAGGCGGTCGCCGTAGCGCTTGGTAATGTGGAGAAGATTCATTGCCGCCACCTCACGATCAGGCGATAGGAAAGATAACACGCGCCCTCCAGAAGAAAGCCGAGGAGGATGACCAGCAGGGTGAGCGCCATGAGCGTGGGCATTTCGAGATACATCTTCGCCTCCTGCATCATGCCGCCGAGGGAGCGGTAGGTAGCGGCGAGCACCTCGCCCGAGATGACGACTTTGAGCCCCAGCGAGAAGATCCCCCCCGCCTGTTTTAATAAAACGGGCGCGGAGAGGGGCAGATACATCTGAAATATCCTGCGCGCGAGCGGAACGCGGAAGGAGCGGACGAGCTCGCCGTACGCCTCCCCCACCTCGTCGAGCGCGGCGAGCGCCGCCGCATAGACGGCGGGAAAGAGCACAAGTGCCGAGACGATGACAGGCGTGACGGCGGGCGTCGTCCACAGGAGCAACATCAGAATGACCGCCATGGTCGGAAGGGTGCGCAGCAGGGAAATGACGGGCGATAAAAAGGCGCGCAGCCCGCGCGAAAGATGCGCCGCGACCGCAAGCAGAACGCCGAGCGCGAGGGAAATGAGGAACGCCCAGAGCGTGCGCAAGAAGGTGTTGCCGAGCGCGCGCCAAAAGGACGCGCTCGCAAGGAGGCGTCCCGTTTCGCGGCAAGCATCCCAGAAGGAAGGGAGCACATAGTCGTTCTTCACGCAGGTATAGGCGACAAGCCACGCGAGCCACAGCGCGACGACGGCTGCCGCCGATAACAGCGCGTTCCGTTTGTTCATAAACCCTTATTTGCCTGCCGTTGCGGCGATCTTGGCGCTGGCAGCGGGTTCGGGGCAGAGATAGTAATCGCACCCCGAGGCGGGCGTCACGTTGTCGGGCGTCATCGCCTTTAAGTTGAGCTTATCGGCGGCGGGCTCGCTGTCGTTCGAGAGGATCTGATAGGGAACGCCGTATTTTTCGAGCACGGCGCGCAGCGTGAGCCCGGGCACGTTGGGAAGCTGCACGACGCCCATCGTCTTTCCTTTGAGCGAGGAGAGGTTGTCTTTGGTGAGCGCGGCGTTGTCGCCCGTCGTCAGAAAGTAAATATTCCCGTTCGTGACGACGCCGAGCATCTGATATTTTTCGCCCGTGCCGAGCGCCTTTGCGGCGGCATTGACGGGCATGATGCAAAAATCCGCATTCTTTGCGGCGTCCGCATTGGTGACCTGCGCGCCGATGGTATCGGACGCGACGATGCGGAAGTCGAACGTCTCCCCTTCCCCCTGCTTTGCGATGGCATTGGCGAGGGCGAGCGCGGGCGCGCCGTCGGGCGCATAGACGGTGTAGCTCTTATCGGACGTTCCCGCCTGCACCGTGCCCGTATAATAGAACGCCTCCGAAACCTTCTTTGCGGCACTCTCGTCCACTTCGATCATCTCCGCAAGATAATTGTCGACGCGGGTGCGCGTTGCCTCCTCCGCCGCGGAATGATAGGCGACGGAGCAGTGCGAAATGACCTCTTGGGTGAGGTTTTTGGCGTTGAGCGAGGGCGTCATGCCCTGCGTGTAGTAGGGCGCGAGGGCGTCGACGACCGTCTGTGCCGAGCAGGAGGCGAGGTACTCCGCGCTCCCCTCCATGTAGGAAACGAGCGTGCCGACGGCGGCTGCGTCTCCCTCGATCAGAGACTTTTTGGCGACCAAAACCGCCTGCGGGTATCCGTTTTCGCCGTACAGAGACTGCAGATCGCCCGCCATACGGAAGGCGGAAGCGCTCCCCGTTCCCGTTCCGTCGCCATCATTTTGTTCCCCTTCGTCGCAGGCGGCGAAGGCACACAGCGACGCACCCATCAGAAGGGCTGCGCCCAACACAAAACACTTCTTCATACAAATTCCTCCGAAAGGTTTTTTAATACTGGCTGAACAGCGTCTTTGCCGAGACGCCCTCGAGCTTTCCGATCTTGCCCGTCAAGGCGTTTACGACGGAGACGGGAGCGTCGAGCACCACGCACAGAACAGAGACGTCCTTTTCGCGGTACGGGATGCCCATTCTGCCCACGACATATTCCCCGTAGGCGGAGAGATGGGCGTTGAGCCGCTCCGCCGCGACGCGGTCCTTGACGATGACCGAGAGCACGCAGATGCGCTTTTCTTCCATAAAAAAATCCCCCTGCCCGAAGCGCAAGGGGAACAGGCACGCCGCAGGCGTGCAGACTTGTTTGTTCATCCCCTTTGCGGTCAGAAAGCTCTTTCCGTTCAGGCGGAATTGATTATATCATAAAGACGGGCGGCGCGTCAAGCAAACGACGCCCCGCCCTTTCAATTCCCGAAAAATCAATCTTTACGGATGTACGCCTTGCCGCCCAGGAGCGCGATCATCTTGACCGCCGCGAGCGAGAAGTCGTCCGCCTCCACCTCGAGCTGCTTGTTGAGCACGCCGCGCGCGAGCACCTTGACCGCCGTGGCGCGCCTGTCGAAGAAGGGAATGCGCTCGCGCATCTCCTCTATGGTGACGCGCTCGCCGTCCGCAAAGTATTCGCCCAGCGTGTCGATGTTCACGATGGTCTGCCTGCCCTTGTCGCTTTTGGTCTCCGCCTCCAGCTCGAGCGCCTCCGCCTCCTCGTCCGCCATGAGTTGCTCGGCGACGGTCACGCTGACGCGGTGTTCCGCAGCGGGATCGGGCAGCGGCGCGGGCTCGGGTTCAGGAACGGGCTCGGGTTCGGGCTCTTCCTCGGGAGCGGGCGCAGGTTCGGGAACGGGCTCTTCCTCGGGCTCTTCCAAAAGGTCTTCGGGTCCGGCGGCGTCCTCGTCCTCCAAGTCCTCGTCGGGAAGGTCGGTCGCGCCCTCGCCGGGCGTGCGGCGGCGCACCTCCACGATGCGCACGAGCCCGCGGTCGATGAGTGCCTTGGTGTCCTCAAAGGGGATTTGGGAGAAGTCCTCGGCGCAGTCCTCCCCGCGCACGCCGCCCGCCGACGCAACGGCTGCCGCGATGAGCTCCTTGGCATAGCGGCAGCGCCTGTCGTTTTTGATGCGGTAGAGAAGGGGCGTCTTTTCAAACTTGGCGTGTTCGGATGCGTCCTCCACAAGGAACTTGCTGCCCTCGTAGGGAGCGGGGTCGAGCGCAAGATAGAGGCGCAGCGTCTTGCCGCGCACGACGAGCTTTGCGACGGGTCCCCTGCCCAGACGGAACGCCTCGTGCTGCCAGCTCCTGCGCGCCGACACCTTTTTATAGGACAGAAGCTCCTGTTTGAGCTCGGAGTACCGGCGCTTGAGCGCGTCGTCCCCTTGGATGAGCTTTGCCTCAAAACTCTTGTCGTACCGTACACGCACAAACCAGCCATCCTCCGAAACATATACGGTGCGGACGGGCTCGGCGGGCGCGGGCTGTTGCTCCGCAGGCGCAGGCTCTGCCGCGGGCGCGGGCTGTTCCTCGGGAACGGGCTCGGGTTCGGGTTCTGTCTCCGCATTGGATTCTGTCGCGACGGGGTCTTCCACAACGGGGTCTTCCACGACGGGGTCTTCCACGACGGGTTCTGCCTTCGCATCGGATGCCTCAACGGGCTCTTCCACAACGGGTTCTTCCACGACTGGCTCTGCCTTCGCATCGGATGCCTCAACGGGCTCTGCGGGGGCCGGTTGCAGATTTTCCGATACGTCCTCAACTTTCGGGGTCTTTTTGCGTCTGACGCAGGCAAAGACGACGCCCAAAACGACGAGCGCGGCGATCAGGATAGCTGCGACCGCAAACAGGACGATATGCAGCGGCGTGATGGCTGCAAGCATGAGATACTGCATGGTGAATTCCTCCTTATTCTATCAGTTTCCATTATACCACGCGCACCCCCCTGCTTGTCAAGACCTGTTTTCATTTTTTTATAAGACATTACAAAAAGTGTTATATATTGCAAAAAGTTCCCTTCCGAAGTGCATCGGAGAGGGAACTTTGCGTTTTATAAAGTCTTTTTTATAAGCCGCGCTTATAGCAGAATGCAGATGACGCCGCCCTTGCCCTCGTTGACGATCTTGTTGAGCGTGCGGCGCATCTTGCGCTGCGCCGTCTCCTGCATGGCGCGCGTCTTGGAGGTGAGCTCCTCGCCGAGCATCTCTTTGAGCGTTCTGCCGAACATATTGGTGTTCCAGGCGCGGTCGGGGTCCTCTTCCAGGCATTCGGAGAGCTGCTTGACGAACGCGGCGCTCTGCTCCTCGGTGCCGAGTGCGGGGCGCACTTCGCCGCGCACGTCCACGCGGATGATGTGATAGCTGGGCGCGTCGGCGCGCAGGCACACCCCCGCCCTGCCGCCCCGCCGCGCGAGGGCGGGCTCTGCAAGGTGCATCTCGTCCGCCTCGTGCCCGACGACGCCGTAGCCCGTCTCGCGCGCGTCCGAAAAGGCGCGCTCCAGCCGGTCGGAGAGCTTTTTGGCGGCGGAGAGCTGCGTACAGTAGCGCATGAGCGAGAGATCGTCCCCGATCTCCTCCCCGCACGCGTCGCCGAGCACCGAATAGAACACCCCCTCTTTGGGCTGAACGCGGCATTCGACGCACCCCGTGGCGGCATCCAGCCGCACGTCGGAGGGCGGCAGCAGGCGCGCGCTCTCCGAAAAGAGGGTGTCGAGCAGGGCGCAGTCGCTCATCTTCACGAGCTTTGGCGCGACGGCGCGCACCCCCTCGAGCACCTCGCAGAGGATGGGACACTCCGCGCCGAGCACGCGCATCCAATCGGGCAGGGAAATGTCCACGCAGGCGACGGGAAATTCATACAGCACGCGCTCCAGAACGGCGGCGAGCTTTGCCGCGTTCGCCTCCTCCACGTTGAGCGCGAGCACGGGCGCCGCGTATTTTTCCTCCAGCGCCGCGCGCAGCGGCTCCGCCTCCTCGGGCGAACGGCAGTTGAGCACGATGACGTAGGGCTTGCCGAGTTCTTTCAGCTCCCCCTGCGCGCACTCCTCCGCCTCCTCATAGACGGAACGGGGAAGGTCGGTGACGCTGCCGTCCGTCGTGACGAGGATACCGATGGTGGAATGGTCGCGGATGACCCGCCGCGTGCCCTCCTCGGCTGCCCTGCCGAAGGGCACTTCCTCCTCGCTCCACGGCGTTTTGACGAGGCGGGGCGCGCCGCCCTCCTCGAACCCCGCCGCCCCCTCGACGGGAAAGCCGACGCAGTCTATAAGGCGCACGCGCGCAACGGCGTCCTTGACTTTTAGCTCTGCCGCTTCCTCGGGGACGAACTTGGGCTCGGTGGTCATCACCGTCCTGCCGCTCGCCGCCTGCGGCAGTTCGTCCACATACCGCTTTTTGCGCGCGCCCGTCACCTGCGGGAGCACGAGCTCCTGCATGAACTTTTTGATGAAGGTGGATTTTCCCGTTCTGACGGGACCCACGACGCCGATATAGATGTCCCCGCCCGTCCGCGTCGCGATCTCCTCGTACACTCCGAAAGATTTCATACCGCTGTTTGGCTCCTCCGCGAAAATGCTTTGCTGGAACTACTCTATGCCGCCCGGCGCCGCATTATGCCTATCGGCGCGCAGGGCGCCGTCCGCGAAGAGCCCGCGGAGCTTAAAAATCTTTGAGCCCGACCAGAAAATCCACCGAGGTATCGAAATAGCGCGCAAGCGCGATGAGCGCGCTCATTTTGGGCTAGACGGCGCGGCTCACCGTCACCAACAAGCGGGTCATCCACACGGTGGACGGCAAGAAGTCTTTTCGCACAGCGAGGTACCCATCGACAAGGTAAAGACGATCAGCGGTTCGTGCAAGCGTGCAAACAACACCGTGCTGCTCGTGCTCGGCATCCTCTTCATCCTGTGCCTCGTGACCGCCATCATCGGCATCATTTTGCTCGTGCTCTGGTCGAAGGCGCCCTCCACGGTGGAACTCTCTCTTGACCTTGAAGGAGCGGCGAGCGACGGCATTCAGACGCAGCGCCGCGCCGACAACTATAAAAAGCGGGCGAGAAAGACGAAGATCCGCGTCAATTACCCCGTGGTAAAGCAGATGCTCGCCGAGCTCGGCACCGTGGTGCGCACGCAGCAGGCGCTCAACGCACGCAACGCATAGACTGAAAAAGTAAGTCCCGCCCCCATATCCGATGGGAGCGGGACATTTTTTATCCGTTTTATTTGCGGAACACGAGCACGGAGAAACTGCGCGGCGGGAGCTGCGCCGAGCGCGCCGACGTGGGCGCGACATCGACGGGAACGAGCTTTTCGGGCTCTTCCAACGAGTTGAAATCATCATCTTCGCCCCGCATCTGCACCACGCGCATCATTTCGCCGAAGTCGAAGTCCGCCTCCACGTCCACTGTGACGGGCGACGCCGACGCGTTGACGACCTTGACGAAGGTGAGATCGCCCGCGGAGGTCGCCGAGGCATAGACGTCCTTTTCACCCGTCTGCGTGGGATAGGACACTTCGCCCGTCAACAGGGAGAACAGCTTTTGCACATGGTAGTTGGCGGAGCCGAACGCGCGCGTTGCGTCGAACCAGATGAGGTCGGGGCTCCACTGCGTCCAGCCGATGCGCGCGAGCAGCGGCGCGTACGACTTCATGACGACGACGTCCGCGTTGCGCTCCATGCCCGTCATGTAGGCAGCCTCCGCGAGCGCGCCCTCCCACACGTTGGACGCGGGCGAAAGGAGCGGCGCCTTCCCCTCGACGTGCGCGGCAAATTCCCCTGCATAAACCTTACCCGTACGGGGATATTCCGAATATCTGTCCGCGTGCTCATACAGCCACGCGGGGGAAGTGTAGAAGTGCTCGTCGGCGGCGTAGACGAAATTTTCCTGCTTTTTGAGGTTGGCGCGCGTCCACTCCCACGCGCTCTGAAAGCGCGGCGTATCGACGTCGGGACCCACCGTTCCGATGATCCGGATGTCGGGATACTGCTCGCGCATCCGCGCGGCGAACACCTCGAAACGGGCGTAGAAGGCGTTGTTCTCCGTCTCCCACTGTTCGTTGCCCAGCCCGATATATTCGAGGCGGAAGGGCTCGGGATGCCCGAGCTCCGCGCGCACCCTGCCCCAGACGGTGTCCGTTCCGCCGTTGGCAAATTCCACGATGTCGAGCGCGTCCTGGATGTAGTTTTCAAGCTCGGGATCGTCCAAAGGGACGCATTCCTGCGACATGAATTGGCAGGCGATGCCCAGACTGACGACGGGGAGCGGCTTGGCGCCGAGATATTCGCACAAGCGGAAATACTCATAGTACCCGATGCCCAGCGTCTGCCCGTAGTGCGAAAACGGCGAACGGAAATCCCCCTCGGGGAGGGCGCCGTGCACCGCCCAGCGGTTCCAGTTGTGACGCCTGCGTTCGACGGGCCCCACCGACTGCTTCCAGCGATAGCGGTTGGCGAGCGTATTGCCCTCCACCACGCACCCGCCCGGGAAGCGCACGAACCCGGGGCGCAGCTCGCGCAGAAGTTCGCACAGATCGCGGCGGAACACGCCGAAGACGGCGCTCTCGGGCATTAAAGAGAAGGCGTCGATGTGCACCGCGCCCGCCTTGGCGAGCGTAAAGCGTAATTTTGCGCCCTGGCAATCTGTTTTTGCCTTGACGCGGAAGCTGTATTTATGCCACTTGCCGTCGGGACGGAGCTTGCAGCGCACCGCAAAGACGGTCTGTTCCCCCTGAAAGACGCCCGCCGAGGCGCTGCCCGCATAGTCATAGGACCGCACCCAGAAGGAGAGGCGGAGCGCCTCGCCCTTCTTTAAAAAAATGCCGTCGTACGCCCTGTTCTCGACGCCGCAGCCCTCCCCCGCGCAGGTGACGCGCAGGTAGTGCGGGTTCTCGACGAAGAGCGCGCGGTCGTCCTTCACCTTGATGCGGACGTGCGCGTCGTCGGGATAGGCGCGCCACGCAAAGGCGCCGTCCTGCCGCACGACGTAATTTCCGACGCTGCCGTGGACGTCCTTCGCCTCGAAGTTGCGGTTTTCGAGGAGTTCGGCGTACAGACCGCCGTCGATACAATAGTTGATATCTTCGATAAAAATGCCCGTTCCGCCGGGCGCGACGGGCACGCTACCCTCTTTCTGAAATACGATCTTCATGCGTTCCCTCCGAAGGAAGAAATTATCGGTTTTCGGTAAGTACAGTATATCACAAAAAAGCCCGCAGGGAAAGACTTCTGCGGGAAATTTTTTGAAAAAAGTTCACTTTTTATCGTTTTCCGTCCGCTGCGCGCCGCCAAATCCGATGCGGAAGGTGCTGCCCACGCCCTCCTTGCTCTCGACGGTGAGCGTCCAGCCCTGCTTTTTGCAAAGTTTTTTGACGACGGAGAGTCCCAATCCGAAGCCCCCGTTCTTACCGTTGTGCGACTTGTCCACCGTGAAGAAGCGGTCGAAGATGCGTCCGAGGTTCTCCTCCGCGATGCCGATGCCCGTATCCGATACGGTAAATTCGGCGGGCGTGAGGAGCACGGAGACGCTCCCCCCTTCGCGGTTGTAGCGGATGGCGTTGCGGATGATGTTGCCGAAGATCTCCGTGACGCGCTCCTGGCGGCTCATGAGGATGACGCCGTCTTTGACCTCGGAGAGGAGCACCACTTTCTTCTCGCGGAATTCGGGCGTGAGCGCCGCGAGCGTCTCGCGCGCGATGCGGGAGGCGTCCACCTCGTAGACGGGCAGATCGTCGCTGTCGATCTCCGAATAGTTGATGATGGAGGCGACGAGGCTCTGAAGGCGCTCGCTCTGCGTGAGGATGGTGGAGGCGGCGCGGGCGGCGCGTTCCCCCTCCAGCCCGCCCGAGGCGAGCAGCTCGGAAAAGCCGCGGATGGAGGTGAGCGGCGTGTTCATCTCATGCGTGACGTTGGCGATAAATTCATCCTTGGAGCGCTGCGCCCGCACGACCTGTTCGCGCTCGTCGGCGATCTCCCGCACGCGCGCCTCGGCGTCCTCGTTCATGCGGTTGACGATGTCGGCGAAGGAGGCGAGCTCGGGCACGGAGGGCGTCACGCGCTTTTTCAAGGCGGCGTCGCGGGTGAGCTGCTCGAGCGGGCGCAAAATGTAGCCCGTGGAGAGGTAGGAAAGGAGCAGACAGACGAGGGCGTCCGCCACGAGGAACACGGCGACGGCGGGCAGGGCGTCCAGATAGATGGTGCCCATCGACTGCGTGCGCTCGGCGATGCGCACGAGATACCCGTCGAACCGCCTGCAATAATAGAGGAAGGCGTCGCCCAGCGTCTGGGACGTGCGCGCGTCGAACCCCTCCCCCTCCGCGATCGCCTGCCGCACTTCGGGGCGCATGGCGCGCGAGCCGTCGTCCTCGTCCTCCGAATCGGCGAGGAATACCCCCTCCGCCGTGAGAAAGGTGACCCGCGCGCCGCCCAGCGCGGAGGAGAGCTCCTTTGCGTACTGCTCGGTGAGTTCCTCCATGGTGCGCGCCTCGTCGAAGGCAGCCATGTAGCCGCGCAGATAGCGCTCCGTATAGGAGAGGCTGCGCCGATAGTATATCTCGGCGGAGATGACGGAAAAGACGATGAGCGCGATCGCCGTGATGGCGAAGCCCATCCACATGATTCGCTTTTTCATAGGACCTCCTATCCCGAAAGCGCCTGCGCGCAGAAAGCGGGGCAGAATGACGTTTGCAGGCCGTATGGTGCAAAAAAAGGGGCGCGCGCCCCTTTTTCAGTCCGCAATGAACTTGTATCCGACGCCGAACACCGTCTCAAAGTTGAGCCCGAGCTTTCTGAGCCGCGCGACGTGGTTGTCGAGCGTGCGCGTTTCGCCCCCTTCAAAACCCCACACGTCGGAGAGGATGGTCTCGCGCGGGAGCACCTTTCCCTCGTTCGTCATGAAGTAGCGCAGGAGCTGATATTCCTTGTTGCTCAATTCGAGCGGCTTGCCGCGGTAGGTGACCGACATATTCTCGGGATCGAGCACGAGGGAGCCGGCACGCAGACGGTTGGTCTTGTGGATGCGGCGGAGCGCCGCGTTGACGCGGGCGATGAGCTCGAGCACGCCGAAGGGCTTGGAGATGTAGTCGTCCGCGCCCGCGTTGAGCCCCTTCACCTTGTCCGTCTCCTTTCCGAGCGCAGAGAGCATGATGACGCAGAGCGCGGGATAGCGCGCCTTCAGCCGTTCGAGCACCTCCAGCCCGTTGCCGTCCGCAAGCATGATGTCGAGCAGGACGACGTCGGGAAGATGCTCCTCGATGGCGGCGGAGAACGCCTTCACCGTCGGAAAGGTGCGGCAGGAGATGCTGTGCATATCCAGCGTGCATTGGACGAGCTCGCAGATGCTCTCGTCGTCCTCAAGAAGGTAGACTTGTTCGTTCATACGTTATTCGATGGAATGTGCGATGTAAGTGAGATGGTCGGCGGCGCGCTCGAGATTGCCGACGAGGTTGATAAAGACGCTGGCGCTCTGCGGCTGGCAGCGCCCCTCGTTGAGGCGCTTGATGTGCTGATTGACGAGCGTGCGGCGGTAGTTGTCGATCTCGTCCTCCACGGCGTCCACCTCTTTGAGTTCGGCGTAGTCGCGCTTTGCGAACGCCTCCGAGCAGGCGGCGTAGAGCTTTTGGATCTTGTCGAACATCTCCTGCGTCATCGAGAGGAATTCGGAGGAGAACACCAGCCCGTCGTTCACGTAGTGGTCGGTATACTTCGTGACGTTGTCGGCAAGTTCGCCGATACGCACGATGTCGTTGAGGACGTAATGCATACTCGAAATGGTCTTTTCATCCTCCATGACAAGGGAGGACGCCGAGAGCTTGACGAGGTACTCCACCGCCCTGCGGTTTGCCTCCGTGAGCTTGGCGTTGCGCTCCTGCACCTCTTTCTTGGCGGAAGTGTCCTTCTTCTCGAAGGCGGAGAAGGCGATGGAGAGCGTCTCCATCGAATAGCCGATCATGTTCGCCACCTGCCGGTAGAGGTGCCCGAGCGCGACGGAGGGCTGCAGCAAGAGCCTGTCGTCCAGCTCGCCCATGATGCTCTCCTCTGCGGGCACTTCTTCCTTCTTCTTCTCGCGCACGATGAGATTGGCAAGTTTGACAAATCCCTTGGCGAAGGGCAGGAAGAGACAGGTGCAGACGACGTTGAAGAGGGTGTGGAAGAAGGCGATCTGGAACTCGTAGTTGGGACCCGTCACCGTGGCGGGGAAGATCTTTTCGAGCACCGTCTCCGAAAAAGACGTGCCGAAGGGCTGCCAGCACAAAAGGAACACCGTAAAGAGTACGGCGCCGAAACAGTTAAAGAGCAGGTGAATGACGGCGGCACGGCGGGCGTTGAGGCTCGCCCCGATGGAGGAGAGCATTGCCGTGACGCAAGTGCCGATATTGGAGCCGATAATGACGTAATACACCCCGTCCCCGCTGCCGCCGATGAGCACGCCGCTCATGGCAAGGACGACGACGATACTTGTCACCGCCGAGGAGGATTGGATGATGCCTGTCGCCACGATCCCGATGAGCAAAAGAAGAAAGGGATTTTTGACAACGGAAAGCGCGCCGTTCAATACTTCCTGGATCTCGGGATGAAGATCGGGGTCCATGGAATCGGACATGACTTTGAGCCCTACGAAGATGAGCCCCAGTCCCGCAAGCACATTTCCGATCACTTTCACCTTCTCGCTCTTGGCGAACATGGTCATAAACACGCCGACGACCGCAAGTACGAGCAAAAATACCGAGACGTCGAGGCTGCCGAGCGAAGCGATCCACGCCGTGATGGTGGTGCCGATGTTGGCGCCCATGATGACGGCGGTCGCCTGAAAGAGCGTCATGATGCCCGCGTTGACAAGACCGACGACCATGACGGTGGTCGCTGACGAGCTCTGGATGATCATGGTGGTGGCAGCGCCGATCCCTACGCCCGCAATGCGGTTATTCGCCGTCTTGTTGAGCATACTCTTCAGCCTGCCGTGCGCAAGGCGGGACATGCTGTCCGACATCATGTTCATGCCGATAAGGAATGCCCCCAGCCCGCCGCATAATTCGAGCACAAGATAAAAGTATTCCATAAATCCTCTTCCCAACGTAGAATGCCTGCCATGCAGACAATTCCATTATACAGGGTCGAGGGTTATTTGTCACCTGTTTTTCAACAGTTTGAAAAAATTTTCCGCAAGCGGCGTAAGGGCGGGTCGTGCCCCGCCCTCTATGCTATCATCTTTTGAACAGTTTTACTGATATTCCTTGTGGATGCCCGTCACGAGGTACTTCGCCCACTCGCTCACATTGACGGCGTAATCGCCGATCTTTTCGAGGTATTTGGCGATCATCAGAAGCTGCACCGCCTGGTCGGCGACGGACGCGTCGCCCGCGATGCGGTCGATGAGCTCCTTTTTCACCTCGTTGAAGAGGGTGTCCATCTCGTCGTCGGCATGGATGACCATGTCGGCGCCGCCCACGCTCTCGTTGAGGAACGCCTCGACGCTCTGATGGATCATGGCGACGGCAAGATCCCCCATGCGCGCGATATATTCGGGCTCTTTAAACAGCTTGTCGTCGGGGAAAGAGCGGACGATCTCGCCGATGTCCGCCGCCTGGTCGCCGATGCGCTCGACGTCGGTGATGACCTTGAGCGCCGTCGTCACCTTGACAAGATCCCTTGCGACGGGCTGCTGCTTCAACAAAATGCGCATACACTTCTTCTCGATGGCGATCTCGAGGTCGTCCACCTCCCTGTCCGTCTCGGCGACGGACGCGCCGAGCTTTCTGTCGAGCGTCTTTAAGGAATTGACGGCGTCGCCGATCATCTGCTCGGTGATGGTGCACATCCTCTCGAGCGTCTCATGCAGGTCGAGAAGTTCTTCATCAAAATGCTTTCTGGGTGCCATAGAATTGCTCCTGATATTTTTCTGTAATTGCTTGCCGCGGCGGGAAGCGCCCCGCCTGCGGA
>CALVTL010000008.1 GCA_944362555.1 uncultured Clostridia bacterium | reverse complement strand
CAACCCTTCCGTCTTGCCTTCGGCAATCCACCTCCCCTTGCACAGGGGAGGCGAGAGAAGAGGAAGGCTTCCCCTTGAGGGGTGAGCCGCGCGTTATGCGCATCACCACGGTGTGGTGTGCGCGCGTGGCGAACTGAGGTTTTTGCCATTGTGGGCAAAAACCGTGACCGCTAGCGGCGTCGCTCATTGCGCCGCCGAGACGACTCCGCCGAAGGCGGTGATGAGGGGGACGGCAAAGAAACAGTCGCTCTGCTTGACCCCTCATCCGTCACTTCGTGACACCTTCCCCCGAGGGGGAAGGCATGAGACCCGTTTACGGGTAACAAGTAACAAATGCGTGACTGCCAGGTCGTCACAGGCGCGACTTGCGCGCTGCCCGTAATATGAGGCTTACAGCCCGAAGATGAAAAACCATCGGCCGGTGGATGTTATTATTTGCGTTGAAAAAAACATGAAGAAGCTCCGCGAGGTCCGCGCGGGGCAAAGCACCCTCACGGTGCCTTGATGTGGACGATGCGCGTTGCGATATGCTCGGTGAAGGCCTTGTCGTGCTCGACGAAGAGCATGGTCGGCTGAAATTCTTCGATGAGTTCTTCAAGCTGAATGCGCGAGAGAAGGTCGATGAAGTTGAGCGGCTCGTCCCAGATATAGAGGTGCGCCCGTTCGCTCAGGCTCCCCGCGAGCAGCACTTTCTTCTTCTGCCCGTCCGAGAGCGAGGAAAGATCGGCTTCGAGGTGCTCGTTCCGAAACCCCATCTTGTGAAGGATGGCAAACAAGAGGCTTGTTTCGACACCCTTCTCCGCCGCAAACGCATGGAGCGAGCCTTTGAGGTGCGCGATCCCCTGCGGCACATAGGAGATGACGAGCCCCGCGCCCTTCTCCACCCTCCCCGTATGGGCGATGTCCTCTCCGCACAGAAGTTTCAAAATGCTGCTCTTGCCGCAGCCGTTTCTGCCTTCGAGGGCGATGCGCTCCCCCCGCCCGACACAAAAGGAGAGCGGCGCGCACACGGCGCGTTCCCCGTAGCAGGGCACGACGTCCGCAAAGTTTACGAGCCGTTCCGAACGGTAGAAAAGCGGCATGAGCTTGAGCGGGCTGTCCACCTCGGTATTTTTCAGGAGCGCAGACTTTTGCCCGATCGCCCGCTCCTGCCGCTGTTCGATGGACTTGGCGCGCTTCATCATCTTGGCGGATTTGTGCCCGACATACCCCCTGTCCGCTTTCAGACCCGAATCGTTCGTCCCGAACTTGGACTTCTCCACGGCGTCCGCCCAACCCGCCGTGCGGTCCTTCGATGCCTGCAGGCGGCGGATCTCCCCCTGTAGTTTGTCGTTCTGCCGCCGCTCCCGCTCCTGCTGCTGCGCAAAGTTGCGTAAGTACGAAGAGCAGTTCCCGCTGCGCACCTCGACCCCCGCGCGGTTGAGCGAGAGCACATGGTCGATGCAGCCGTCCAGAAAGCTGCGGTCGTGCGAGACGACGATAAACCCCTTCTTTTGATCAAGATAGGAAGAGATCTGTTCACGCGCCCGAAGGTCGAGGTGATTGGTCGGCTCGTCGAGGAGCAGAAACTGCTCCCCATTACAGAAAAGCGCCGCGAGCAGCACCTTGGTCTGCTCGCCGTTGGAGAGCGTTTCAAACGGCCTTTCCAAACAGTTTTCGTCGACACCGAGCAAGGATAGCTCGCGAAGGCGCCGCCACCCTTCCACGTCGGGGCTCACTTCCGCCAGCACCTCTTCGGTGCTCTTTTTCCCGTCCTTGACGGGATACTGTAAGGGAGTAATACGAACCCGATCAAAAGCGTCGATTTTGCGGTGATACATTGTTGAAGCCCTTGCCCGTGCCACACGGCACGCGCTGCGGACTTCGCCTTGTCTGACCGCAAAATATACAGCTTTTGATTGCTTTGCACTTTTTGCGGCAAGATTTTGGGATGAATTGCCGCGAAGAGGATGCGGCAATACCCGAGTATTGCAAAGACGATGAACGGCAAGGCGCTCAAAAGATGCCGCAAAAAGCGTGTTCGTATTTTTCCCTTACAGTATAGGGAAAGTAGCGGAAGGAGACGGAGGAGACGATCTTCCCGCGATAAGGGTACTCCCCCGCGAGCAGCTTCAAAAGCGTCGTCTTGCCCCTGCCGTTGCGGCCGATAAAGCCCAGCTTCCAATCGGAATCCAGTTGAAAGCTGATATGTTCAAACACGTTTTCCGTTCCCGAGGGATAGGAGAACGTCAGATCTTCTATTCTGATAACAGACATTTTTCCTCCCGAAATGAAAAAAGAGCTGCGAGAAAGCGATCTCGCAGCCCCAAAAATAGTGCTCAAGGTATTTTAATCGTATGCGATCGTACTTTCTTGCGAATAAGGCCGCGCGAAAAGACCCGCGCAAGCCCCATAGATTGTTCAGCAAGAAATAGAACGCACCTCTCGTCACCTCATGTTTTGATGGTCGTATTATACCATCCCCCGCCGCAAATGTCAAGCGCTCGTTGTGGCGTCGGGGAATTTTTATGTATCGTTATTTGGTGCCGAAGAGGCGGTCGCCCGCGTCGCCCAGCCCGGGCAGGATGTAGCCGTTTTCGTTGAGCCCCCTGTCGAGGGTGGAGATGTAGACGCGGACGTCGGGATGTTCGCGCGCCACCCGCTCCACGCCCTGCGGCGCGGCGATGATGGACATCATGCGGATGTTCTTGCAGCCGCGCTTTTTGAGCGCCGCGAGCGCGTCGCACGCGGAGCCGCCCGTCGCCAGCATGGGATCGACAAGGATGACCGTCTTGTGCTCGATGCCGTCGGGGAGCTTGCAGTAGTATTCGCACGGTTCGAGCGTCTCCTCGTTGCGGTACATCCCGATGTGCCCGACGCGCGCCGTGGGGAACACCTTGTGCACGCCGTTCACCATGCCGAGCCCCGCGCGCAGGATGGGGACGATGGCGACGCTCTCCTCGGGGATGCGGTACTGCGTCGTCCTCTCGAGCGGGGTCTCCACCTCGACGGGAACGAGCTCGACGTCGTTCATGCTGACATACGTCATGATCTGGGTGATCTCCTCCACCAGCTCGCGGAACTCCTTCATGCCCGTGCGCTTGTCGCGCAGGATGGAGATCTTGTGCTTGATGAGAGGATGGTCGAAGATGAATACGTTGGGATAACCGTTCATTTGCGTTCCTCCTGTTGTGCGGGGGCGGATGCCTGCATGGCGTCCTCGGTCATGGATGCCCTGTTTTCCGCCGAAGCCGCGTCCGCCTCGGACATGGGTGCGTTCTCTTCCGCCAAAACGGCATTTCCATCGGACACGGGTGCCGCGGGAGCGGTGCTTCCCTTCCGCCTGATGTTGACGAGCAGGTTGACGAGGATGCCGAGGATGAGCGCCGAGGCAATGGCGGTGACGGTGACTTTGCCGAAGGAGAGCGCCATGCCGCCCACGCCCGTCACGAGGATGGTGGACACGACGAAGAGGTTGCTGTTCTCGTTGAGGTCCACCTTCTGGATCATTTTGAGGCCGCTGACGGCGATGAAGCCGTAGAGCGCGATGCACACGCCGCCCATCACGCAGGAGGGAATGGTCGCAAGGAAGGTGACGAAGGGCGCGATGAAGGCGCAGACGACGGCGAGGATGGCGGTCAGGGTGATGGAGATGACGGAGGCGTTGCCCGAGATGGCGACGCAGCCGATGGACTCGCCGTACGTCGTGTTGGGGCAGCCACCGAAGAAGGCGCCCACGATGGAGCCGACGCCGTCGCCCAGCAGGGTGCGCGAGAGCCCGGGGTCGGTGAGCAGGTCGTGCTCGATGATGGAGGAGATGTTCTTGTGGTCGGCGAGGTGCTCCGCAAAGACGACGAACGCCACGGGGACGTAGGCGACGGCGACGGTGCCGATATAGGCGCCGACGTCCGTAAAGCTCCCCCATTCGTTATGGAAGAAACCCTCGACGAAGGTGAAGTCGGGCACCCACTGCATCTCGTTGAAGAGAGTGAAATCAATGATGCGCATACTCTCCGCGCCGGGCAGATAGCTGAACCCCGTGAGGACGGCGGCGAGCGCATAGCCCGAGAGGATGCCGATGATGAAGGGGATCATTTTGAGCGTCTTTTTGCCGTACACCGAGCAGACGATGGTGACTGCCAGCGTGACGAGCGCGCACAGAAGGCACAAAATGCCGTGCACATCCATGGGGTAATTGCCGCTCGCATCGGCGGTGGTGCTCAACGCGTTGGACACGGCGCTGCCCGCAAGGGAGAGCCCGATGAGGGCGACCGTGGGTCCGATGACGGCGGCGGGCATAATTTTATCGATCCACTTGACGCCCGCGAATTTGACGGCGACGGCGATGGCGACGTAGACGAGCCCCGCGAACACCGCGCCGATGATGAGCCCGAGATACCCCATCGACACGGTCGCCGCGCCTGCGAACGCCGCCGCCATGGAGCCGATGAAGGCGAAGGAGCTGCCTAAAAAGACGGGGCTCTTGAACTTGGTGAAGAGCTGGTAGACGATGGTGCCCGCCCCTGCGCCGAAGAGCGCCGCGGAGATGGACATATCGGTGCCGGGCTGCATCTCGTTGACGGCAATGGGGACGGCGATGGTCGCCGCGAGGATGGCGAGGAGCTGCTGCAGCGCAAACAGGAGGGTCTGCGCGGGCTTGGGTCTGTCTTTGACGCCGTAGATGAGTTTCATTGGTATCTCCCTATCAATTTATATATTTACACTTTTTTACTCACACTCTTTATATTATAGCGCATTCCCCGACGGATTGCAATACCCGCCCGAAAAATTACCTGCTTTTTTTACATCAAAGGGCAAGGAGGCTCGCCCGCGCGGCTTACCCCCAAGGGGAAGTCTTCCCCGCCTCCCTCGATGAGGGAGGTGTCTGCAAACGGAGTGCGCAGACGGAGGGAGTCGCTATGCCCGCACTGCTCACCCCCCAAGCCGGAGGCTTTTTCTTTCCTGTCATCCCGAACCGAGCCGAAGGCGAGTGTGAGGGATCTCCTCGCTTTTTGCCCTCTGTCCCTTGCCATGGGATTCCTCCGCTTTACTTCGTTCCGCGTTCGGAATGACGTAAAGGAAAAATCCGCCCGTCCTTGCTTCTTACTCTCCCCGAATAGTGCTCTCACAAAAATGCGCAGTATTTTTGCGGGAGCACTTTTTATCGGCATACAAAAAGCGCCGTGCGGGGAAGTGCACGGCGCCATATCACGCAACAGCGTTTTAAGACAAAAATGGGGATCGGTCGGATGGGAATATCTCATAAGTCAAAGGCGATGGCGGTGATGTCGTCGTCAAACGTGCCGCAAAATTCCTTTAAGACGGCTTTTAAGCGCTCGATGAAGCGCTCGGCGTTCTCCGAACGGCGCAGCACCTCCTCCACCCGTTCGATGCCGAACATCTCCCCCGCCGCGTTGCGGCTCTCCGTCACGCCGTCGGTGAGCAGGACGAGGATGTCCCCCTTGGAGTAGCCGATGGCGCGGTCGGTATAGACGAAGTCGGGCATCCAGCCCGAGATGGGCGGCGCGTTCATGACGATCTCGTCGATGCCCAGCGCGCTCTTTAACAGCATGGGCGCGTTATGCCCCGCCGCGCTGTACACGATCTCCTGCCGCGCGCGGTCGATACGCGCCGCGACCGCCGTGACGTAAGAGGTCTCCTCGGGGTTGAGCTCCTGAAATTTGGCGTTGAGCCCGCAGAGCGCCCTGGCGGGAGAGGGCTCGCTCCTGTCCAGCCCCGCCTTGACGAAGGCGGAGAGCATCCCCGCGGAGATGCCCTTTCCCGAGACGTCGGCAAGAAAGCCCATCGTCTCGCCCGCCGCCTCATAGACGTCGGGAAGGTCCCCGCCGATCTCGCGGCAGGGGATGTACATGAAGGAATAGTGCGTGCCCGCGCCGCTCTTTGCGGCGGGCAGAAGGCGCTGCTGGATGTCCTGCGCGGAGTACATCTCCCGCGCGATCTCGGTGGAATAGGCGTCGTCCACCACGCCCAGGAGATATTTCCCGAGCGGCGTGACGCGGATGCGGAAGGAGACGTTCCCCTCCCCGCCGCGCACGATGAGCTTGCGGAACGCCCGCCCGCCGTTTTTGGCGGCGTCCGTAAAGAGCGTCCGCATGGGACAGTAGGCGCAGCGCACGCCCTCGCCGCACTTCTCCTCGGAGGAGCAGCCCGTCGTCTCTTTGAGCGTCCCCCTCTCCTTTGCCGCATGGAAGCACTCACGAAAGGCGCGGTTGGTGAGCCGCACCTTCAGATGTTTGTCCACGACGATCGCCGCCGTGGGGATATTGTCGAGCACTTCCCTGAAAAGGTTCATTTCAACCTCGGAACATTTTGAGTTTCCCGCTCACGAGGTGGGCGTTGAGCGCCGCCGCCTCGCCGATCTCGCCGTCGTACTGGACGAAGAGATCGCCGTCGGGCGAGGTGATGACCGCCTCCGAGCAGGGGATGTGATGGGTGATGGGCCGCGTGAGGAGCTTGCCGCGCATGAGGCGGATGAGCTCGGGCAGAATTTTGCGGCGCTTGGGGCTGTCCACGACGACGAGTTCGAGCTGCCCGTCGTCTGGCTGCGCCACGGGGCAGATGGAAATGCCGCCGCCGAACTGCTTGCCGTTGCACACGGCGGCAATGAGGGCGAAATATTCCCTGGTCTCTCCCCCCGTCGTGACGGTGAGGCGCGTTCCCCTGTAATGCAGGAGGGTGGCGACGAGGCTGCGGAAGTATTTGCCCTTGTTCGTCCCCACGCGCATCCTGGCGCAGCGGCGCAGGATCTCCACGTCGATGCCCGTTCCCACAATGTTGATGCTGCGGCGGATGCCGCATTCGATATAGTCGACGGGCTGCGCCTCGGTGCTCAAAATGAGGTCGAGGGCGCGGATGCCGTGCGGGATGTGCATGGAGGCGGCGAAGTCGTTGCCCGTGCCCGCGGGGATGAGCCCGATGGTGCACACGGAGGGGTCTGCAAGCCCGCTCACCACCTCGTTGAGGGTGCCGTCGCCGCCGACGACGATGAACTCCGTGCCGCCCGCCGAGGAGAGACTGCGCGCGTACTTGCCCGCGTCCCCCGTCCGTTTGGTGTAAAAGATGCGATATGCGGCGCCCTCCGCACGCAGGCGCTTCTCCATCGCGGCGACCAGTTTTTTGATGCACCGCGCATGACAATTCACGATGACGTTATACACGATCTCTCTCCAGTAAAACCCTTATCAACTTCCATTATACAATATTTCTCCGCCGATTGCAATTTTTTTATAAATCTGTTATACTCATTTTGAAGAAAAATTTTGCCGAGGCGAACATGAAGCAACTCATACCCGCGCCCTTAACAGAACTTGCCGCGCGGCTCGCGGAGCCGCTGTATGTGGTGGGCGGCAGCGTGCGCGACTTTCTGGCGGGCAACCCCGCGCCCCCCGCCGATTGGGACATCTGCTCCCCCGCCGCCGAGGAGGACGTCATCAATGCGGCGCGCGGGTGCGGCTTTTCAGTGGACGCCGTATACAAGCACACGGGCACGGCGAAGCTCACCGACGCGGACGGCACGGGGTATGAATTCACCCGCTTCCGTTCGGACAAATATGTGCGCGGCGTGCATACGCCCGCGGAGATCGAGTTCACCCGCGACATCGCGCGCGACGCGCGGCGGCGGGATTTCTGCGCGAACGCCGTCTATTACGACATCCGGGGCGACGCGTTCTGCGACCCGCTGGGCGGCAGAGGCGACATAGAAAAGAGAACGCTGCGCACCGTGGCGCCCGCCGAAAAGGTGTTCGGCGAGGACGGGCTGCGCCTGGTGCGGCTCGCGCGGCAGGCGGCGCAGACGGGGTTTATTCCCGACGGGGAGTGCCTTGCGGGCGCGAAGATGCACCACGCCCTCATCCGCGACATCGCGCCCGAGCGCATCTTCCACGAGATGCAGCTCTTGCTGCACGCCGACGGGAAGGCGGGCGGCAGGGAGGGACCCTACCGCGGGCTGCATATTCTCAAAGACACCCTCGTTCTGGGCGAGCTCTTTCCCGAACTTGCCGCGGGGAAAGGGATGGCGCAGCGCCCCGACTTTCATGACTACGACGTTTTGGAGCATTCGCTGCGGTGCGTGCTGTATTCTGCGCCCGCCATCCGCTGGGCAGCGCTTCTGCATGACGTGGGAAAGCCCTTCTGCTTTGCGCGGGACAACAACTTCCACGCCCATCCCGAGGAGGGCGCGTGCATCGCCGCCCATATCCTTGCCCGCCTCAAAGCGCCCAAAAAGCTCGCCGAGCGCACGCAGGCGCTCATCCGCCTGCACATGCGCGACTTCGACATGAAGATGCGCGAGGGAAAGGTGCGGCGGGAGATGGTCGTAAGCTACCCCCTCCTCGACGACCTGTTCGCGCTGCGGCAGGCGGACTACTCCGCCTGCAAGGACGACCTCTCCCCCGCCCCGGGCGTGGAGAAGTGGCGGCGCATCCTTGCCGCCATGCGCGCGGAGGGCGTCCCCTTCACGCTCAAAGAGCTCGCCCTGACGGGCAGCGACCTTCTCTCCCTCGGCATCCGCGGCGAGAAGGTGGGCGAAACGCTCTCGGCGCTTCTTCTGTACTGTGCGCAGGACGGCAGGCGCAACTCGCGCGAGGCGCTCATAAAACACATACGTCAGACAAAAAAGGAGACATTATGACCGACGTTCTCATCATTATCTGCATCATTTTGTGCGCGCTCTGCCTTGTCCTTCTCCTGGCGCTGCTTGCGAAAAAGCGCAGGGAGGGCGACGGCGCGGCGATGGAAAAACTCAAAAAACTTGAAGAAAAGACGGACGCCGTGGGCAAGCTCGCCGACTACAACGCGCGCACCCTGGAGC
The DNA here is from genome assembly GCA_944362555.1 of uncultured Clostridia bacterium. Lineage (GTDB taxonomy): Bacteria > Bacillota > Clostridia > Christensenellales > Borkfalkiaceae > Gallimonas. Next base: position 54,341 of record CALVTL010000008.1, on the reverse strand, counting down.
GCATGGAGCGCTCGACGGAGGGGCGGCTCGTCAACATCCAGAACCGGCTCGCGGAGGACATCAAATACGTCATCGACGTCAACGCGCAGAACCTCGAACGCATCCGCAGGACGGTGGACGAGAAGCTCACCACCTCCATCGACGGCAAGCTCTCCGACTCCTTCGCCCGCATCACCGAGCGGCTGGAAAAAATGTACGAGAGCGTGGGCGAGATGAAGGGGCTCTCCACCTCCGTCGCCGACATCCGCCGCGTGTTCACCAACGTAAAACTGCGCGGAACGTGGGGGGAGGCGCAGCTCGACGCCCTGCTCGAACAGATGCTCGCGCCCGAACAGTACCGCCGCAGCGTCAGGCTCAATCCCCTTGACAACTCCCTCGTCGACTTCGCCATCGTGCTGCCTGCAAAGGACGGCGAGGTGTACCTGCCCGTGGACAGCAAGTTCCCCGTGGAGGAATTCGAGCGGCTCGTGTCCTCCTCCGAACGGGGGGACAAGGAGGGCGAGGAACGGGCGCGCAAAAATCTGGAACGCGCCGTCAAATTGCAGGCGGATTCCATCGCAAAGAAGTACATCCTGCCCCCGATCACCACCGATTTTGCCGTCATGTACCTGCCCAGCGAGGGGCTGTACGCCGAAGTCATCCGCACGGACGGGCTCTCCGACTGGCTGCGCGCGCGGCGCATCCTTGCCGTGGGACCCACCAACCTCGGCGCGCTGCTCTCCACGCTGCAGACGGGCTTCCGCACCGCCGCCATCGAGAAGCGCTCGGGCGAGCTGCGCCTCATGCTCGACTCCTTCCGCGCCGACTTCATGAAGTTCGCGGAGCTCCTCGACAAGACCAAGAAAAAGCTGCAGGAGGCGCAGGACGCCGTGGAGAGTGCGGAAAAGCGCACGGGCACCATCGGCAGAAAGCTCTCCTCCTTCCGCGGAACGGGCGGCGCACTTCCGCCCGACGAAGAGTAAGACGGGGAGCAAAACGCTTGCGTTTTGCGCGCGCGCCGATTATAATAGAGATACCATGCAATTCATCAAAATATTGACTGTCCCCGAAGGGGCACTCACGGTGCGCGGCGCGTGGAGCGAGCCGCGCAGCGTCCAGAGCGGGAGCGTATGCTCGGGCGAAAACGCCCTGCTCATCCAAAGCTCGGGAAGATTCAAGCGCTTTTCGGATGCGAAGGAATACCTGCGCATCGAGGAGGGCGGCGGCTACATCAAGTGGAAGCGGGGGGAGCTCCCCTTCTCGGCGGGCGACGTGTTTTTTGCCGACGCGCCCGAAGAATACGACTTTTACGGCGCGGGGAAATTCCTCATCGTAAAGGCGCAGGAGGACAAGCAATAATGGCGAAGGACAAAAACGCAAGAAAGTACTCCGACGCGGAGAAGATCGCGCTGGAAAAGCAGCTCGTCAAGGAGGGGCGCATCCTTCCGCGCACCCGCTATGTGCCGCGCAGCTTTGTCGGGCGGGTGCTCACCGTGCTGCTCGCCTTCCTCGTCGGCATCTTTGCGACCATCGGCGGCATTTTAGGCGTCGGACTGTATGCGGGCACGCGGCCTTTGAAGGAAGTGTTCGGGATGTTCAACTTCGACTATTCCGCCTGGCTGACGGACACCGCCGCCGACATGACCGTTTTAGAGCTCACGCAGTCGCTGACGGACGGCAGCCTCAACAGCCTGGGCGCGCTCGCGGAGTATACCCCCTATGTGGACACCCTGCTCACGCAGGTGAACGAGCAGCTCTCGGAGCTGGGCGTCACGCTGAACGCCGAGACGCTCAAGGCGACCACGTTCGATCAGCTCGGGACGTTCTTCTCCGACACCTTGCAGAACGTGGAGCTCGCGGGCGTGCTCAAAGTGACGATCGATTCCGACCCCATCATCATCGCCATCTGCTACGGCGCGGAGGGACCCAACGAGGAGGACGGCGACTACACCGTCGTCGACGGGGAGATCGTGATGAACGAGGGCAAGTCCCCCACCACCATCTCCTCCCTCACCGAGGACGCCACGGGGCTGCTCCACAAGATCACGGTGGAGACGGCGCTGGGCACTTCGGCGGGTTCGGACGCCGCCATGCGCTACCTCGCCTACGGCACCGAGGGCGTCTCCTACACCATCACCGAAGGGGAGGAGGGCGCCGAGATCTCCATGCTCACCGACCCCGTGACGGGCAAACGCTACAAGAAAAAGACGCTGGGCGACTTTACGCAGTCGGACGATCTTCTGGGCAACGCCGCCATCTCCGACTTCATCACCATCGAGGACGACGAACAGGGGCTTTTATCCGTCATCCGCGACTGGACGGTGAACGACCTGAGCGAGACAGCCCGCATCGAGCGCCTGCGTCTTTCGCAGATCGTGGACATCGACGAGAACGCGTCGGGCATCATGCAGGCGATCGCCGATTGGAGCATCGCCGACCTCAAAGACCAGAACAAAATAAACTCCCTCGCCCTCGGCGACATTCTGGAGATCGGCGAAGATTCCGCCCCCATCCTTGCGGCGCTCGCTGACGCGCGCCTCGGGGAACTCTCGCAGGCGACGGACGAGCTGCGCCTTACCGACATCCTCGGCGAAGAGGCGGTGGCGGAGAACAAGCTGCTCAAAAACCTTGCGGACAGCACGGTGGCGACGCTCTCCGACGACATCTCCGCCCTCACCTTTGCCGAAGTGTACGGCGACGACCTCTACTCCTACCTCGACCTCGGCGCCGACGGCACGGGCAGGACATACGCCGACTATATCCTCAAATACAACCCCGCCATTGACCCCGACGACAAGGACAATGCAAATGCGCAGTACGCGCTGCGCCCCGAGGCGCTCGACAAGACGGGCAAGACCTTCACCTCCGTGCGCGTTCTTGCAGAGGGCACGCAGGTGCTGCGCGGCTACTTCACGGCGGACGGCACGCTCGTGGACGGCGAACGCGTGCGCAAATCGGCGGACGAGGAGGGCGTGCTGCGCGCCTTTTATAAGCGCGACGTCGTGCTCACCCCCTCTGAAAGCAAGTGGCAGTACGTCGATTACGCCGGCGGCGGCGCGCTCGCCGACCTTCCGACGGGGGACACCATCGCCTCTTCTTATGAGGGGTACACATTGGAAACGAACGGCACGGGCGGGACGGCGTACCCCGACGCGGAATCCCCCCTCTACTATCTCACCGAGCGGCTCATCCCCTCGGCGGAGGGCGAGCCCGTCGTGCAGAAGGTCGCCTATCCCGTGATGCAGGACAAGAACGGCATCTATGTGCGCGTGCGCACGCTGGGCGAGGGCGAATATTCACAGGTAGAGCGCCTCGACCTCGAACAGACCGTCACCTCCTACAAGGCGCAGGACGGCACGACGTACGCCCCCGACGCCGACGGGAACATCCTGTATGGCGAGGAGCTCCTTCCCCTCTACACCCGCACGGGGGAGACGGGCGAGGAGACCTACTTCACCGTGCGCGAGGAAGTCACCGAGCGCGACTATACGTTAAGTGACGACGAGGGCGCGCAGCCCGTGTTCGTTGCAGAGGGCACGCCCGTCGCGACAAAATTCTATGCGACGTGGGAGGAAAACGGCGCCGAGGTGACCCATCCCGTCGAGCGCTATCTTGCGGGAACGTGGTATCTCCTCTTCGGCGGCGAGGAACAGAGCGAGGACGGCACCGCCACCATTATCGACACCGCGCAGTCCACCCCCGTCCTCGAGGTGGCGGACGAGATGACGCAGGTCGTCGGAAAATTCACGGACGCGACGCTGGGCGAGCTGTGGCTGCACGAGGTGCTCGACGACAACCCGTACGCCGACCTCACCGACATCGCCGCGGCGGCGGAGCTTGAAGGGTACACCAACCTCAACGTGCTCAACGTGAGCGGCGTCATCGACTTCATCAAGGCGCTCACCTCCTCCGATCTCACGCAGGGCGGCGGAACGGACGCGGGCGAATAACGCCGACCCCTTTAAGCCGACCCCTTCAAAAAATATAAAATTTCCGCCCGCAGGCGCGCAAAAGGCGTTGACTTGCGGGCGGATTTATTGTACAATAGAACGACAGGGAAAAAACCTGCTTTTTGCCTTGCATACCGAAAAGGTATGCCGAATAAGACCGGGAGGTGAAACATTATGCAGAAGTACGAAATGCTCATCCTGCTCCGCAGTGACATGGACGACGAGGCGAAGGAGGCAGAACTCAAAAAGTATGCCGACATCGTCGCTTCCATGGGCGGCAGCGTGGACGCGACGGACAAGTGGGGCGTGAAGAAGCTGCAGTACCCCATCGCGTTCAAGTCGGATGCATTCTACGCACTTATGACGTTCCATGCGGACGGCGCTGCGGTCAAAGAGCTTGACCGTATCGCAGGCATTTCCGACGGCGTTTTAAGGCGCATGATCACAAAAGTCGAGGAAAAGTAACATGACGAAAGTTTTTCTCATCGGAAATCTGACGCGCGATCCCGAACTCACCGAAACGGCGGGCGGGGTCTCCGTGTGCCGCTTTGCCGTTGCCGTCAACCGCGGCTATGGCGAGAACAGGGCGACGGATTTCTACAACGTGACCGCTTGGCGCAGACTCGGCGAACAGGTCGCCCAATACACCAAAAAGGGCAACAAGATCGCCGTCTATGGCGATCTGCAGATCCGTCAGTATGACGCGAACGACGGCACCCGCCGCACCTCGGTGGACGTCGTGGCGCAGGACGTGGAATTCCTCACGCCCAAACAGCAGGACGACGGCGGATTTTACGACGCACCCGCAGCGGCACACCCGAGCGCGGCTCCCAAGAAAAAGCCCGCGCTGGAAGCCTTCGACGACGACGGGGACATCCCCTTCTGATCGGAGCAGCATTCTATAAGGAGACATCAACATGGAAGAGAATACGGTCGTTACGGAACAGCCCGCCGAGACCGCCGCTCCCGCGCCCGCTCCTGCGGCAACGGAAGCGCGCGAAGTGCGCGAGCGTCCCGCAAAAAAGAACTATAAGCGCCAGAATTATAAGAAGGTCTGCCTCTTCTGCCAGGAGAAGAGCACGATCGATTATAAGGAGACGAACAAGCTCCGCAAGTTCATCAGCGAGGGCGGCAAAATTCTGCCCCGCCGCATGACCGGAACGTGCGCAAAGCACCAGCGTGAGCTCGCCGTCGCCATCAAGCGCGCCCGCATCGCCGCTCTTCTGCCCTTCAAGGCAGACTGAAACGGCGCCCCTTATGGGCACCCGAAAACAGCAGAAAACGACCCCTCGGGGGTCGTTTTTTCATGTAAAAATGCAGCGCTCTCCGCCATTTTGAACAAACGTGGTGGTGAGATCTTTTTTACGTCATTCCGAACGCGAACAACGTGAAGCGATCCCACCGCAAAAGGCAGAGAACGAGGAGATTCCTCGTCGCCGCGGGTCGAACCGCGCAGCTCCGTCGGAATGACGTGTTGAAATCGTCCCCTCGATCGGCTTCCGCCCGTGTGACCTCACTCCCTTGGGGCTCGTGAAGCGGGGCTGCAAAATAATATGGCGAAGCAATAAACATCCGCCGGCATAGCACATGGTTTTTCATGTTACTTCGCCTGTGGCTCGTGCCGCCATAGGCGGGGCGGGCTATTAGCCCTGATTATTCCCGGCTGCGCACAAGTGCGCCGGAGAATTGGCCTGCCAGCCACGCATTTGTTACTTGTTACCCGTAAACGGGTCTCATGCCTTCCCCCTCTCTCGCCTCCCCTGTGCAAGGGGAGGTGGATTGCCGAAGGCAAGACGGAGGGGTTGTCGTGCACGCGCGGCGCTGACCGTTACAACCCTCCCGCCTCGCTGCGCTCGGCACCCTCCCTTGCACAGGGAGGGCAAAGATAGAGATAGCTCGCTGCGCTCGGCACCCTCCCGAACAGGGCTCCCGCAAAAAGACGCAGTATTTTTGTGGGATTTTCACAGGGAGGGCAAGGGGTAGATATTATACCGCGCCTCTAATTCAGTTCTGCCCATCGGCAAAGCCTCTCTTGAACCCGCGGACGATCCGCGGGTTTTAGTTACCAAAAACGGCGCGCGGCGGAAAAAACCGCCGCGCGCCGCGCACATTCAAACTCACTGTTCAAACTCCGCCCGCACTTCCCCGGGCTTGAACTGCCACTCCCCGTCATACCCCGCATACTTCCTGCGGTAGTCCTCAAACGCTGCCAATGCGGCGCGGCAGAGCTGCGACGCATACGTCTGAAGGAGGGACTGCACGGAGGACTGTATCTCCGACTTGTGTTCGACGATATACTCGGGACCGTACTTAAAGCTCAATTTGATGACCGCCCCCACGATGACGGTGTCGCTCAACGAGGAGATCTCCACCGTGTGATAGGAAAGAGAGGCGTACCCGAACGTCCACGAGGGCACGGAGCGCGGGAGCGCGTTCTGGATATGGCGTTTGAGTGCCCCGTCGCCGCCGCGGCTGCGGTCGTCGCCGTCCGACACGGGAGCATTCGTCCTCGCCGAGGCATTCCCCTTTCCGAACTGTCCCCGAAAGAAGCGGACGATGAGGATGACCACCATGCGCACCCAATCGAACGCGCAGATAAAGGGCGCGGCGATGAGCGCCAAAACGATCTTTCCGGCGGTAATGTGCGCGCCCGGCATTCTTGTGATACGGTAGAGCCCCGTCAAAAATTTGAACCAGATGAGCCCGTAACAGATTATCTGCGCGATAATAACATTCCCAGCAACCATTCCGAGATCACTTTCGGTGTCGACGAAGCAGTTCATGACGCTCTCGACGAGATAGGCGATGGCGGCGGGGACGGCGATGAGATAGATGACGGAAAAGATGACAGAGAAAATTTTTTTGATGGTGCTCACAAGATACCTCGTTTGTGATATATCATATTGTGCAGAACGATAACGCTTTGCACAGATCCATTATAGACCGTCCCCCCCCGTTGTCAAGTATTTTATCTGAATTTCCGACCGCGGCAGCAGGTTTTTTTCGATGCAAAAACGGCGCGCGGCGGAAAAAACCGCCGCGCGCCGCTCTCCTTTCTTCCCCATATTCTCAATCGGCCGATGGTCTGAATGCGCCGATGATGCCTGCCTGCCGTAAAATGTCCGTTGCCGAACGATAGCCGCCCCGCGCCGCGCGCTCCAGCCAGACGAGCGCCTCGTCCGCGTTTTTCTGCACGCCGTGCCCGGTGGCGTAGCACAGCCCCAGGTTGTACTCCGCGCCGTGGCAGCCCCGCCGCGCCGCAGCGCGGAAGCAGCGGAACGCGCGCTTTTCGCTTTGGCGCACGCCGTGCCCGAAGCGGAAACAGTAGCCGAGGTTGTTCATCGCCTCCGCGCAGCCCTTCATGGCAGCCGCACGGAAGAGGCGGAACGCCTTGCCCGCGTTCTGCTCCACGCCCTTGCCCGCAAAATAGCAGCTCCCTAAATCGCACATCGCCTGCACGTCGCCCTGCGCCGCCGCACGGCGGAACCACTCCGCCGCCGTCCGCGAATTCTTTTCCGTTCCGAACCCCGCAAGGCAGCACAGCCCCGCGCGGTGCTGCGCGAGCGCGTACCCGTTCTGCGCCGAGAGGCGGATCCACTCGAACGCCGCCTGCGCGTCCCGTTCCACGCCCCGCCCTTCCGCATACGCGACGCCGAGGTTGAACTGCGCGTACACGTTGCCGTGCCACGCCGCGTGACGGTAGCGGTTGATCGCCTCTTTCAAATCGCGCCCGACGCCCTGCCCCGCCTCATAACAGCAGCCGAGGCAGTTCTCGGCGTCGGCATGACCTTCGTCCGCCGCGCGGAGAAAAAAGGTGACCGCCTGTTCATGGTCGCCCGACAGATAATATGCCCTGCCCGTTTCGTACAATTTGTCCGCCGTGGTGCGGACGGGTGCGGAATGCTTTTTCTTCATAGTCTCTTCCTTCCCTGTCCCCTTTATTGTACTCCAACTGCGGCGCGCTGTCAAGACCGCCGCGAAAAAAAATATCCCTTCCGCGGGGCGGAAGGGCGTAAATTATTCAAAAAATTCTTCGTAGACCGCCTTCATCGTGCGGTCGTAACTCTCGTTATCCACGCCGACGATGATGTTGAGCTCGGAGGAGCCCTGGTCGATCATGCGCACGTTGACGCCCGCGCGGGCGATGGCTTCGAACAGGCGGGCGCTGGTGCCGACGCTGCGCGCCATGCCGTGTCCGACGACGGCGATGAGCGCAATGTCCGAGATGACGCGCAGGGAATCGGGGTGCACCGCCTCGCGCATCTCCTCGCACACGGTGTCCAGCACGCCGTTTTTGAGCTCCGCCCCGTCGATGACGAAGGACATGGTGTCGATGCCCGTGGGGATGTGCTCGAAGGAGATGTTGTGCCGCAGCAGCACGCCGAGCGCGCGGTAGGTAAAGCCGATCTCGGTGTTCATGAGCGACTTTTCGAGAAAGATGACCGTGAAATTCTTCTTTCCCGCGATGCCCGTCACCCTTCTTCCGCTGTAAACGTGGCGGGAGGTGGGCACGATGTCCGTTCCCTCGTCCTCGGGGCGGAAGGTGTTTTTGATGCGGATGGGGATGTCCGCCTCCCGCACGGGGAAGATGGACTCGCTGTGCAGAACGTTGGCGCCCATGTAGGAGAGCTCGCGCAGCTCCTTATAGGAGAGGGCGCGGATGGGAACGGGGTTCTCCACGATGCGCGGGTCGCACGCCATGAAACCGCTCACGTCCGTCCAGTTCTCATAGAGGTCGGCGCCCGCCGCGCGCGCCACGATGGCGCCCGAGATGTCGCTGCCCCCGCGCGAGAACGTTCTGACGTTGCCGTCGGCGTCCTCGCCGTAAAAGCCCGAGACGACGGCGCGCTTTTTGCCCTTTAACGCCGCCGCAAGGAGCGAATAGGTGCGTGCGCCGTCCAGCCTGCCGTCGGGGGCAAATTTGACGACGTCGCGCGCGTCGATGAAGGGCGCGTCCCAGAGCTTTGCCATGATGCGCGCCGAGAGGTACTCCCCGCGCGAGGCGCAGAAGTCGGGCGTCGCCTCCTGCAAAATGGCGCTGCCCGTCTCGCGGAGCAGCCCGTCGATGTCCATATCGATGCCCAGTTCCGAGACGATGCCGCGGAAGCGCTCGCAGATCTTTTCAAACGCCTCCCCCGTCTCGCCGCGCAGGGCGACGTTGTCGTACGTTTCATACAAGAGGTCGGTGACCTTGGTGTCGCCGCTGAAGCGCTTGCCGGGCGCGGACACGACGACGTAGCGGCGCGAGGCGTCGCTGTCTAAAATATTGCGGACGCGCAGCATGGTGATGCCGTCCGCCATGGAAGTACCGCCGAATTTGCAAACCTTAATCATAGCTTATCTCTCTGCCTTCCAGATAGTAGCGCTTCTCCTTCGCGCCGCCCAGCGAGAAGGTCTTTTTGGGGAAGTTGACGCCCCCTTTGAGGGCGGGGAAGAAGTCGTCTTTGTCCATCGCCGCGAGCATCACGCCCGCGCAGTCCTCCTGCGAGGCGCGCAGGGCGAGCTCCCTGTCGCCGTGAACGTAGTCGATGGCGCCGCCGTTTGCGCGCACGAACGCCTCGCACAGCTCGTCCGTCCTTCTCACCCCTTCCGCCCCTGCGGGGAGCGCGGGGATGAGCACGTTGCCCTCACGGCGGCACCTGACGTTCTTCATGAAGAAATCGCAGAACGCCTCCGTCTCCACGTCCTTTACAAGGCGGTGGATGGGATAGAACACGACGGAGGGGTCATAGAGGTTGACGAGCTCGCAGAGCATGAAGCGCGCGGGATGGCGCGCCGTCTCCTCCTTTTTGAGCGTTCGTTTGACGTTCTCCCAGTGCGCCTTGGCGGCTGCCACCGAATGGTTGCCGTCCGCCACCGCGAACGCGGGCTCGCCCTTGCCGTGCAGGAGCTGCACGATCTCCTCGGCGCAGTCCTCGGGCACGAACCAGCCCGTCAGGTGTCCGCCGCCCTCCATGAGGTCGAAATCGTAGAGCTGCTCCAACTCCTCGCGCAGCAGGATCTTGACCGCTCTGTCCTTTTTATCGCGGTAAAAGAGGATGGCGTGAGGGAACTCGAGGGGAACGTTTTCGCGCTCCGCAAGGCGGGGCGCGAGACGGGCGGGCAGCACCTCCTCGCTCGAACGGATGAGCGCGGGCACGCCCTCCTCCGAGGAGAATTCTTCGAGGTCGATGCAGCAGAGGATGCCGCGGCGCACGCCCGTGCGCGTGGTGCGTTCGCAGAACACCAGCCCGCGCGTGAGTTTGGTGAGCACGTCGCTCTCGAGCGCGTCGTACATACACTTGCGGACGGCGGCGATGCGCGCCTCCTCGTCCTCCTCGCCGAGGTAGACTTCGGGCAGGATGAACCGCAGGGTGGAGGGTGCGTCCGCGACGGTGCGCGCCACGCGCTCCCAATATGCCCTGTCCTGCGTGAACTGGTCGCAGGCGATGACCGCCCACTTTTCAAACCCCTCCCGCGGCAAAAGCATCCGCGGGATGCGCAGACAATTCTTCATACGGCGTTGATGACGACGACCGCCGCCACCGCAAGGAGAATGGCGAGCAGCTTTAAGGGCACGTTATGGGTAAAGAGCTTTCCGAGGAAGGATAAAAACTTCATGCCTTCTTTCCTCCGCTGTTGAATTCCTTCCAATAGTATTCTTTGAGGTATTTTTTGAGGCTCTCCGAATCGACGTAGCGCGTGATCTCCCCGCGCCGCACATAGGAGACGATGCCCGTCTCCTCCGACACGATGATGGTGGAGACGTCCGCCACCTCCGTCACGCCGATGCCCGCGCGGTGACGGGTGCCGTAATCTTTGGGAAAATCCTTCTGCGTGAGGGGCAAAAAGCAGCCCGCCGCCTGGATCTTGTCGCCGTAGATGACCATGGCGCCGTCATGCAGGGGCGCTTTGGGGATAAAGATGCCCTCGATGAGCTGGTTGGAGATGTTGGCGTTGAGCGTGACGCCGCTGTCGATGATCTCCTTGGGCAGGTTGCCGTTGGAGAGCACGATGAGCGCGCCCGTGTTGTTCTTGGAGAGGCTCTGCACCGCCTTGACGATGCCCGAGATGTACTCGTCCGCGCGCGCCGAGACGGCGTTGTTCTTTGCCGTCTGCGCCCCCGTCACGTTGATGGTGCGCTTTCCCGCCACGTTCCACACGCTGCGCTTGATCTCCACGCTGAACAGCAGCAGGAAAAAGAGCGACATGAGCATGACGAACACATAGAACACCACGACGGTGAGGTGCTCGGAGAAGAGCGTGACCGCCCCCGTGCACAAAAGCAGGAACACATAGAGCGGGATGAGCTTTTTGGCGTTGTTCTCGTAGAGCGTCTTCAAGACGAAGTAGATGAGCAGGAAGAGGAAGAGCGTCTCCACGACGATGATCCAGTTCGAGGTGAAGTTGGTAAAGACGGCTTTGATCCCTTCCGCCACTTGTTGAGGCGAACGCAACGGTTTGTCCCCCTTTCCCGCCGTGCGGCGGGGCTTTTCATTATTATACAGAATTTGCGGAAAAATGCAAAGTATTTCTCCCGATTTTCCGCATTTTTTGCCTTAACCGAAGAAAATCTCGGCGATGGCGGCGTTCAGCGCCCCCCGTTTTCCGTAGACGCCGCGCTTGGCGCCCGAGGAGAGGGCGTACAGTTTTTCGTACAGCTCCCGCACGCGCGCCCTGCCGAGGCGCGCCGCCGTCTCCCTGTTCTTCTGCACGGCGTACGGCTTGCTGCCGAGCGCCTTTGCGAGCTCCGCGTCGCCCGCGTCCGAGAGCCCCACCTCGCACAGCGTGCGGAAATGGGAGATGAGCGCCGCTAAAACGGCGTATTCGTCCGAGCCCTTTGCGAGCATATCGGTGAGGATCTCCGAGAACAGCGCGAAGTTTTTGCGCGACGCCGCCTGCGTGAGTTCGTAGATCTTGTATTCGACGTCCTTTGCGACGTTCTCCTCGACGAAGGCGCGCGTGACGTGCCCCCCTTCCCCCAGAAGGCAGGCAAATTTCTGCACCTCCGCCTTCATGCGCGCGGCGTCGCGCGCGCAGTAGCGCACCATGAGCTGTGCCGCGTCGGCATCCATCACAAGCCCCGCCCTGCGCGCGACGCCGAACAGCCAGCGGGAGAGCGTCTCCTCGTCCTCGCGCGAGCAGTCCACATACACGACGCCCGCCTTGCGCGAGAGCTGCGCCGCCCCCGCCTTCTTCCCCCCGTTGACGATGAGAAAGACGGTGGAGGGACAGGGCGCCGCGCAGTACGCTTTGAGCACGCCCTCCCACTCCCGTTCGGTGGGGTAAAATTCGCAGGCGCGCACGAGGCGGCGCCCGTCGAGAAAGGGCAGCGTCCAGAGATCGCGCACGAGCGCCGCAAGCCCCTCCCCCTTGAGGTTCTCCCCCTCGTAACGGGCGTCGTTGAGCATGGGATTTTGCAGCGCGCACGCCGAACGGATGGCGGCAACGGCGCTGTCGCGGAAGTACGCCTCCTCCCCCTCGATGACATAGACGGGCGCAAGCCCCTCTTTGAGACTTTTTGCAAGTTGGGTAAATTTCATGGTCCACATCCGGAGAGCGCAGGGGAAAGCCTCCCCTTCGCCCTCATGTTTTCTTTACGCTGTTTCCTTGATTATACCATCTTTTAAGAAGTATTTCAAGCGCCCGCCGCCCCCTCCGACAAAGAAATCGGCGCCGAGCGCGCCCGCGGAGGAAAAACAAAACTCCACGGCGCACCCTTCGGCGACGAGCACCAGCCTGTCCGCGCTCTCATAGCGGAAGGACAGCCCGCCCACCGAAAACGCCTCCGCAAAGAGAACGTCCGTCTCCCCGAGCCCCGTATCAACGGGCGAGGCGGCATAGACGCACCGCGCGGGCAGAAATGCCGCGGTGTTGAGCGCGCGCACTTCGTCCGTGCACAGCACGCACACGGCGTCCAGTTCCCCCGCACAGGTGCGGCGGAGAAGATCTTCGCACGCGGAGAGCGAAACGGTGCCGTCGAGGAGCAGCACGCGCGTCTCGCCATGACGGATGAGCGCACACGTCCCCCGCTCGGAGCCGGAGACGTCGATGCGGCAGCCCCCGAACGTGCCGTTCTCCGTCCACACGCAGAGGGCAAACAGCAGCGCGAGAACGGTGCAGCAGGCGGCGCGCACGCCCGCCCGCAGGCGCACCCGCGCGCAGAGCGGAAGGTTGAGCGCCAGCCACACGCCCACGCCCGCGCCGAGCGAGAATCCCGCCGCGACGAAGGTGAGGTCGGCTGCGGAAAACAGCCAGAGCGCGGCGGAGGAGAGCCCCTCCGGCAGCGCGAGCAAAACGGGCGCGGCAAAGGGAAACACAAGGGACAAAAAGGCACACGCGACGAGCGGGAGAAAGAGCGCGGGCAGCGCGGGGATGACGAAGAGGTTGAGCAGCGTGCCCCACACGGAGAAGTACCCGAACGCCGACACCATGAGCGGGAAGGTGAAGATCTGGGAGGAGACACCCGAAACGAGGGTCGCCGCCGCCTGTCCGGGAAGGCGCAGGCGGGCAAGCCCGCGCGCGAGGGGCGCCGAGAAGAGGCACATTCCCGCGACCGCCCCGTAAGAGAGGCGAAAGCCGAGGGAGAAATACTGCGCGGGAGAGACAAGCAGCGTGACGGCAGCGGCGAGCGAGAGCGAGGAGAGCGCGTCGTACTTCTTTCCGGACAGGCGCATCCCGCCCGCAAAGGCGCACATCAACAGGGCACGCACGGAGGAGGCGGTGAAGGCGCACATGGCGCAGTACGCCCCGCCCAGCGCCACCGCGGGGAGCACCGCCCATCTGCCGCACCACCTGCGCAGCAAAAGGGTGACGGCGGTGCAGAGCATCCCGATATGCAGACCCGAGACGGCAAAGACGTGCGCGATGCCACCCGTGCGCGTCTCTTCGGCGAGGCCCTTATCCATCCCCTTCATGTTGCCCGTGAGCAGGGCATAGCAAAAGGACGCCGCGTCCCGCTCCATGTTGGAATACAGAGCGCCGTAAAGCGCGCCCGAAGCGCGTAAAAAGATGTTGGCGCTCTTGCCCGTTCTCCGATATTCGGAGGGCGCCGCCGCATAGCGGATGTTCGCCGCAAAGTCGGACAGCGCGTAAGCATCCCCGTCCGAAGGGAGCGCGTTCTTCTCCACCGACGCCGAAAAACTGATGACGTCCCCCGCCCGCGCCTCCTCCCCGGGGAGGGTCACTTCCATCTTGCCCGCCGTGCGCGCGCCGTCAAAGGTGAGCGCACACAGCGTCGCGCGCTGATAGCCGCCGTAGCCCGCGGCGCTCTCCACGGTGCCCGTCACGGCGTATTCCCCCGCCTCTCCCGACGAAAAGGAGCGCGCCGCCAGGTGCACGCCGCCCGCCGCCAGAAGGGCGAACAGGGCAAAGACGCCCAGCACCGCGCACGTCCTGCGCACGGAAAAGGGCGGGAGCATGAACAGCAAAAAGAGCGCGAACACGAAGATGCCCGCATAGCCGCCCTCGCCGAACACGATGCACGCGTAGACGGACGCGCCGCATACCATGCCCAGGACGGCGATGAGGAAGGGACGCAGGTTGAGGTGCGGCAGCCGCGCCGCGTGAGCGCCTTTGACCTCGGACATGGTACCCTCCTTTGTTGACAAACGCAGAAAATTCTTCTATAATAAAGGCATGAAAACGCACATTCTGTTCGACCTGGACGGCACGCTCACAGACCCCTTCGAGGGCATCACCAACTCCGTTCTCTACGCCCTGCACAAGATGGGCATTGCGGAGCAGGACAGACAAAAACTTACCGCCTTCATCGGTCCTCCCCTCCTGGAGAGCTTTCAGACCTATTACGGCTTATCGCCCGAAGACGCCCGCCGCGCCGTCGCCCTCTACCGCGAATACTACGCCCGCACGGGCATCTTTGAGAACGCGCCCTATCCCGGCATCTTCGAGGCGCTCGGAGCGCTCAAAGCGCAGGGGTGCGCGCTCTATGTCGCCACCTCCAAGCCCGAGCCCTTCGCCGAGAGGATCATCGAAAAATTCGGTTTCTCCCCCCTGTTTGAGGGGGTGGCGGGCGCCACGCTCGACGAGACGCGCACGCAGAAGGCGGAAGTCATCGCCTATGCCCTCTCGCGCTTTCACATCCCGAAGGCGGACGCGCTGATGGCGGGCGACCGGCGGCACGACGTGCTGGGCGCGAAGGAGAACGGCATCCCCTGCGTAGGCGTGCTGTACGGCTTCGGCAGCCGCGAGGAACTGCTCCACGCGGGCGCCGTGCGCCTTGCCGCCACCCCGCAGGAGCTCCCCGCCTGTCTTTTATCCCTCTGAAAAAGTATACAACGCGGGGCATATCCGCAGATATGCCCCCTTTTTTATTTTGTCCGGACGGTCAGAGTTTTTCGTAGACAGGGATGACCTCGACGGGCGCGTCCGCCGTCACCCACCTTCCGCCCGGGAGCACCTCCCCCGAATTGAGGTCGCGCCACGAGCCCTTGGGCAGGTACACCTCGCGCCGCGTCATGCCCTCGTAGAGAACGGGTGCGACGAGGTATCTCGGCCCGAACATATACTGTTCCTCCGCCCGCCAGCACTCCTCGTCCTCGGGGAACTCATAGAACATGGCGCGCATGACGGGAGAGCCGTTCTCGCTCGCCTCGTGCATGACCTCCTTTAAGTAGGGCTTCATGCGCTCGCGCAGGGTGACGTAACTTTTGAGCACCTCATAGACGTCCTCGCCGAAGCTCCACAGCTCGTTGGGCTGCCCCGTGTGGCAGAACCCGCCGCCCCATTCGCGCTCGTCGAGGGGGGTGAGGTCGTCGGGTCCCTTGTCGCCGTGCATCCGCAGGACGGGGCAGAACGTCGCCCACTCGAACCAGCGCAGCAGCAGTTCCCTATACCCCGGCTCCTTTACGTTGACGAAGAAGCCGCCGATGTCCGTCGTCCACCACGGGATGCCCGCAAGCCCCACGTTGAGCCCCGCCGCGAACTGGTCGCGCAGGGAGGCGAAGTTGCCCTGGATGTCCCCCGACCACAGCACGACGCCGTACTTCTGGCTGCCCGCCCACACGCAGCGGATGAGGTTGCACACATCCGTCTGTCCCGCCGCCGCCTGCCCCTCGTAAAAGGCGCGCGCGTGCATGACGGGGTAGAGATTGCCCACCTGCAGGTCCGTTCCGAGATGATAGCGGAAGTTATCGAAGTCGTAGACGGTGTATTCGGGCTCCGCCTCGTCCAGCCAGAACATATCGATGCCGCTCTTATAGTAGTTGGCGCGGCACTTCTCCCAGATGTACCGCCGCGCCTCGGGGTTGGTCGCGTCGTAGATGTAGGAATCGCCCAGGAAGTCAAAGCACTGGCTGCCGCGTTCGGGACGGATGAGCAGCCCCTTGTCGCGCATCTCGGCGAAATTTTCGCTCTTTTTGTCGACGGTCGGCCAGATGCTGATCATGCAACGCGTGCCGTAGGAGGTGAGCTCCTCCACCATCGCTTTTGGATCGGGCCAATAGGTCTTGTCGAACTTCCAGTCCCCCTGCCGCGTCCAGTGGAAGAAATCGATGACGATGACGTCGAGCGGGATGCCGCGGCGATGATACTCGCGCGCCACGCCGAGCAGCTCCTCCTGCGTGCGGTAGCGCAGCTTGCACTGCCACAGTCCGAGCGCGTTCTCGGGAAATTCGGGCGCGCGCCCCGTGAGCGCCGTGTAGTTTGCGAGCACCTCTTTGGGGCTCCCCGCCGTCACCCAATAGTCGAGCTGCCTGGTGCTCTCCACGCGCCACTCGGTCACGTTCTTGGCGAACGTCGCCCTTCCGATGGCGGGATTGTTCCAGAAAAAGCCGTACCCGCGCGAGGATATGAGCAGCGGGACGCTCGCCTGCGAATTGCGCTGGGCGAGCTCGAGCGTGCAGCCCTTCAAATTGAGCGACGCCTCCTGATACTGCCCCATGCCGTAGAGTTTTTCCTCCTGCGGCTCGAAGCGGACGGTGAGCGCGTAGTCGCCGCCGCGCGCGGGCGTATACTCGCGCGCCACGACGCGCAGCGAGGGCGTGTGTGGCATATCGTATTCATAGCAGCGGTAATACTCTTCGAGGACGAGCTTCCCGTCCGCAAAAATGCGGAGCTTTCCGAGGCGATCGATGGTCGCCGCCGTTCTGCCGTTTTCGATGCGCGCGCCCCCCTCGCCGATCTCGATATGCGCGGGGGAGCGGACGGCGCCCTCCAGCGCCCAGTCGCGGAGCGAAAAGGCGGGCTCCATCGTCGCCTGCACGCGCAAGCCGTCCGTGCCCTGCGCAAAGATGCGCAGCGTCTCGCCCCTGCGCGTAAAATACAGCATCCCTTCCCGTTCGGAAAACATCGTTCCCCTCCGATATCTTGATTTTTATCCGATTATACTATATTTTTGCCGCATTTTCAAGGATCCGGCGCAAATTTTCCGCAAAAAAATCTCCGCGGGAAACGCGGAGAGGATGCGCCGTCCGTCATTCCTGATTGCGGTAGGCGCGCTTTAAGCGGAGGATGGTGAACAGCACGAACAGGGCGGTGAAAAGCAGGAGCACGCCGAGCCCGATGAGCGGGGAGTAGCCGAACATCTCCTTCTGGTAGATCTCGGGCGCCCAGCCGTTGATGTCGCAGGCGTTGCTGAACACGGCGATGCCCCACGCGGCGGGCGTGAGATAGCGCATCCAGCTCGCCGCGCCGCTCAAAGCGAACAGGCTGTCGCAGAACACCACCTGCATGATGATGATGAGCAGAACGGGCAGGATGGCGCTCTCCGATTTTTTGAGGAGCGCCGAGATGTACAGCCCCACCGCCGTCACGGAGAGGTCGGTCAGGATCATGGCGGCGAGGGAGAGCACGTAACCCGTTGCGGGTGCGGGATATGCAAAGTCGAGAAAGAGCAGCGTTCCGCCGTAGAGCACGCAGCACTGCCCGATGCCGCAGACGGCGAGCACGGTGAATTTGGAGAGCACATAGGCGGAGACGTCCAGCCCGCCGAACACCTCGCGCGAGAGGACGTCGCGCTCCTTGCAGATCTCGCGGTAGCTGTTGAGGATGCCCATGAGCGCGCTCATGACGACGAGCACAAAGACGGTGACGTTGGCGTCGGTGAGCGAAGCGGCGCTCTTTTGCACGAAGGCGTCGTTCCTGCAGACGAGAAAGACGATGAGCAGCAGCACGGGCGCCTGCAAAATGAGGGGCAGGAAGGAGGCGGGAGAGGTGAAGATCTGTTTGAAATATCTCGCCGTGAGCACGCGGAAGTGCATGAGGTTCATGCGCGCCGAACGGCGGCGGAATTTTTTCATTGCCCGTCACCCCCTTTTTTGGGCGCGCGCACGGTGAAGGTGCGCGGCTTGGGAAGATCGCGCGGCGGGCGCTCCCACGGGGCGTCGTCCGCAGGAGTGCTCTCGGGCGGGAGGCAGCAGTCCTTGCCATACTCCTCTGTAAGCTGCGCATACAGCTCCCTGTAATAGGCGCTCGCACGGTACTTTCTGGCGAACGCCTCGCTCGTCGCCTCGTCGGAGAGCGCGGCGAAGATGCGCGAATAGCTGCGGCGGTTGAACCAGCGGAAGGCATCTTTCACGTCCCCGTAAAAGCACAGCCTGCCGCCGTGCCCCAAAAAGGCGACACGGTCGCACTTATCGAGGTTCTCCATCGTGTGCGTGATGGCGACGATGGTGCGCCCCTTTTTGGAGAGGTCTTTTAACAGCCCCATCATCTCCATGTCGAGATCGGGCGAAAGCCCGCTCGTCGGCTCGTCCAGAAAGATGACTTTGGGGTCGGACAAGAGCTCCATGGCGATGGAGACGCGCTTTTTCTGCCCGCCCGAGAGGGAGGAGATGCGCAGCTTTTCCTTGCCCTCGAGGCGCACGTCCGCGATCGCCTCCTTCACGCGCTCTTTGCGCTCCGCCTCGGAGACGTCGGCGCGCATCCGCAGCATGGCGGTATAGCGCAGCGCGTCCGCCACCGTGAGGTCGTCGTGCATGATGTCCCGCTGGGGGACATACCCCACGACGCCCTTATAGGTGTTCATGTTCTCGTAATAATCGTTGGTGTCGTAGTAAATTTTCCCGTCCGTGGCGGGGCGCATCCCGTTGATGCAGTCGAGCAATGTGGACTTGCCCGCGCCGCTCCCGCCGACCACCGCGACGAACTCGCCCGCCTCGATGCGGAAGGTGACGTCGGTGACCAGAGAGACCTTTCCGTGCGCGTTGCGGTCGGGAACGCGCTTGCCCACGTTGACGGCGTCGATGCGGATGCCCCCCTGCGCCGTGGAAAAGAGCAGGGCATTGCGGTAGAAGATATACGCCGCCGAGGGGATGGAGATGCGGTCGTAATCGCCCAGCTTCTGCCGTTTGACCTTTTTGTTGTTGACGTAAGTGCCGCTCACGCTGCGCGCGTCCTCGACATAGCAATTCTGCCCGTCGAACACGATGAAGAAGTGTTTTTCGGAGACGAGCGGGCTGTTGACGCGGATGTCGCACTGTTCGCCGCTGCCCACCGTCGTCACCGTGCGGGAGGTGAGGTCGAAGCGGTTTTTCACCCGCTTGCGCGTGAACTGCCGCACGGCGGAGACGGTGACGATGTCCTTCTTCTCCTTCTTGCCCGTGGGGCGGATGGAGAGCGTGCCGTCGAACTTCATCATGGGGCGCTTGAAGCGCTTGCCGTCCAAAAGCGCGACGCTGCGCGCGCCCTCGGGCGTCATGTCCTCGGCATACCACACATTGTTGCGCAGCAGCAGGCGGAGCTGAACGGGCTCGACGGCGGGAGACCTTACGACGATGTCCGCCCTGCGCGCGGAGCCGATGAGCAGCTCGGTGCGCGCCTCGCTGTCAAAGAAGCGGTACACGTCCCCCTCGCCGATTTTCAGAATCAGATTTTTCAAGTGCGTTCTCCTTGCCCGCGGCTCCATATCTTTCCGCAAATATTATATCACATTAGATATTATACCACATTTTTCGCCGCGCAGGCAACCGAACGAGCCGCCGCCCCGCGCGAAATTTTTGCCGAAAACGGGCGACGTGAGCCCCGAAAGACGGCGCATCCCCGCCGAAGGGCGGGGATGTGTTGCGTCATTCGTCAGCTGCAATTCAATTTTTTGCTGAAATAGTAATAGCCGATGGTCGTGAAGAAGCGCTGCCAGGAAAAGGGCATCCAGTTGACCGTTGCAATGTAGCAGCGGTAGCGCAGGAAGCGGTACATTTTCACGTCCTCCTCCTTAATGGAGCGCCACATCCGTTTGAGTTCCGCCTTGCGCTCCTTGACGTCCTCCCCCCTTCCGCCCGTCGTGAACATGACGGAGAGCGTGATGAGCACGTTGAGGTCGTGCTTCATGTACTTTTTGAGGCGGGGCGTAAGCTTTTCAAGGTCGGCGTAGCGGTGGCAGCGGATCATGATGTCCGTCACCCCCACCTGCTGTTTGTAGCGCGCGATGATGTTCTTGCGGCTCACCGACTGGTCCTCTCTGCCGATATAGTACCGGTAGAGATCGAGGTCGAGGTAGTAGAGCTTTTTGATATAGGGCAGCGGCTGATAGGCGAAGATGTTGTCCACATAATAGGAGTGCTCGGGAAGGCGCAGCCCGCACTCCCGCAGCACCTGCGTGCGCACGACCATGGAGTGCATCAGCAGCACGTTGGAGAAGAAGAAGGGTTTGGTCTCCTCCCAGCCGAAAATTTTCCCCTTGGGGAAGTTCTTGGGGTACCTGCGCGGGAAGCGCGCCGAAGCGGACGGCTTTTCGTAGACGAAATTGGTGAGATACATATCGGGCAGCGTGTCCGCCGAAATATGCCCGCGCATGACGCGCAGCAGCTCCGCGAGCGCGTCGGGATCGAGGCAGTCGTCCGAATCGACCACCTTGAAGTACAGCCCGCGCGCGCGGTCCAGCCCCGCGTTGACGCCCGAGCCGTGCCCGCCGTTCTCCTTGTGCACCGCCTCGACGACGGCGGGATGGCGCGCCGCGTATTCGTCGGCGATGGCAGCCGTCCCGTCCGAAGAGCCGTCGTCCACGATGACGATCTGCGCCGTCTCCCCCGCCGTGAGCAGGGAGTCGATGCAGCGGCGCATATATTCCTGCGAATTATAACATGGCACTGCAAAGGTGATGAGTGGTTGCATGAAAATCTCCGTTCCCCTGTTTGCCTCTATTATACAGACTTTTTGAAAAAGTGCAAGCCTTCCTGCAAAAATTCCGCGAAAACGCCGCGCTCAATTTTTGCATTTGACGAGGGTGAGCGTCACCTTGTCGCCGTTGATGTCCACGCCGCGCGTGAAGCCCTCCGCGCTGCCCGCCTGCACGCTTTCCGCGAGGACGTCCGCAGAAAATGCAGCCTTTGCGAGCATCTTTGCGGCGCGCCCCTCGGCGGCGGGATAGTAGACGCGGATGCGGTCGGTGACCTCAAAGCCCGCCTCTTTGCGCATGGTCTGGATCTTGGAGACGAGCTCGCGCTCGCAGCCTTCGTCTAAAAGTTCCTCCGTAAGGCGGGTGTCGAGGGCGACGGTGACGGCACCGCTCGTCGCCACAGAATAGCCGTCGGGCGATTGGACGCTGATCTGCAGATCCTCCTCCGCAAACACGATGCTCTCGCCCTCGAGCACGGTGACGAAGGAGCCGCCGCCGCGCACCGCCGCGACGATCTCCGCCGCATTGCACGAGGAGAGGAATTTGGTGATGGCGCCGAGCTTTTTGCCGTACTTGGGACCGAGCGTGCGGAGCTGCGGCTTCAGGGCATACTTCACGAGGGAGGCGCCGTCCTCCACGAAGGTCATCTTTTTGACGTTGAGTTCGTCGAGCGCCACGCTCATGAGCTCGCCCTCGATGGCGAGCGGGCGGTTGGCGGCGACGAGCATCCCCGCGAGCGGCTGACGGTTTTTGAGGTTCCCCGCGTTGCGCGCGGCTCTGCCGAGCGCAACGACGTCCAGAACGTCCCCCATCCCCTCTTCGAGGGCGGGGTCGACAAAGCTCTCGTCCGCCGTGGGGAAGTCGCACAGATGCACCGATTCGGGTGCGTCGGGACAGAAAGCAGGCACGAGGTTCTGGTACATCATCTCCGCCATGAAGGGCGTGTAGGGCGCGAGGAGCTTTGCAAGCGTCGTGAGCACCGTATAGAGCGTGGTATACGCCGCCGCCTTGTCCTCCGTCATCTCGCTCCCCCAATAGCGCTCCCTGCCGCGGCGCACATACCAGTTGGAGAGCACGTCGGAAAAGTCCTGGATCTCGCGCGCGCTGTCCGTGATGTTGTAGGCGGCGAGCTTCTCGTCCACGTTCTTTACGAGCGTGTTGAGGCGGGAGAGCACCCACTTGTCCATGAGGGAGAGCTTACATTTTTTCAGATCGTATTTAGAGGGGTCGTACCCGTCGATCTCCGCATATAAGGTGAAGAAGGCGTAGGTGTTCCAGAGCGTCCCCTGGAACTTGCGCTGCACTTCGCTCACCGCCTCCGCGCCGAAGCGGGAAGGGATCCACGGCGCGCTGTTGGTATAAAAATACCAGCGGACGGCGTCGGCGCCCTGCTTGTCCAGAACGCTCCACGGGTCGACGACGTTGCCCTTGTGTTTGCTCATCTTGATGCCGTCCTTGTCGTTGACGTGACCCAAGACAATGCAGTTCTTGAAGGGCGCGCGGTCAAAGAGAATGGTCGAGATGGCAAGAAGCGTATAGAACCAGCCGCGCGTCTGATCGACCGCCTCGGAAATGAAGTCCGCGGGGAAGGTCTCGTCGAACAGGTTCTTGTTCTCAAAGGGATAGTGATATTGTGCAAAGGGCATGGATCCCGAGTCAAACCAGCAGTCGATGACCTCGGGCGTGCGCTTCATCTGCCCGCCGCACTTCGGGCAGGTGCAGGTGAGGCCGTCGAGATAGGGACGGTGCAGTTCGATGTCCCCCGTGACGTGACACTTTTCTTTGAGCTCCTGTTTGGAGCCGATGACTTCGATGGCGCCGCAGTCGGGGCACACCCAGACGGGGAGCGGCGTTCCCCAATACCGATCGCGCGAGAGCCCCCAATCGATGACGTTCTCCAAAAAGTTGCCCATGCGCCCCTCTTTGATGGTCTCGGGCATCCAGTTCACCGAGCGGTTGGCGGCGATGAGGCGGTCCTTCACCTTGGTGACTTCGATGAACCACGACGAACGCGCATAGTAGAGAAGGGGGGTATCGCACCGCCAGCAGAAGGGATAGCTGTGCTCATAGGGCAGTTTTTCAAAGAGCAGCCCCTTTTCTTCGAGCATCTCCATGATGCGCTTGTCCGCCTTTTTGGCGAACAAGCCCTCGAGCTCGGGGCAGCGCGCGTCGAAGCACCCCCGCTCGTTGACGAGCTGCACGACGGGCAGGGCATACTTTCTGCCCACCTTGTAGTCGTCCTCGCCGAAGGCGGGCGCGATGTGGACGACGCCCGTGCCGTCCGTGAGGGTGACATAGCCGTCGCACACCACATAATACGCCTTCTCGCGGAAGGAACCCTGCGCCCAGGAGAAGAGCGGCTCGTACTCCGTGCCCTCGTACTCCTTCCCGAGGCGTTTTTCTCTGACGGTGTACGTTTCAAAGAACTTGCCCGCGAGCGCCTCGGCGAGGATGTAGTTGGCGCCGTCCGCCTCCACCTCGACATACGTCTCCTCGGGATTCATGCAGAGCGCCACGTTGGAGGGCAGCGTCCACGGCGTCGTCGTCCAGGCGAGGATGAAGGTGTTCCCCCTCCCCTTTACCTTGAACCGCGCGACGACGGACGTCTCCTTGACGTCCTTATACCCCTGCGCCACCTCATGCGAGGAGAGCGCCGTGCCGCAGCGGGGGCAGTAGGGAACGATCTTGTGCCCCTTGTATAAGAGCCCCTTTTTGTGGATCTCTTTGAGCGCCCACCAGACCGATTCGATGTAGTCGTCGTGATAGGTGACGTAGGGATCGTCCATGTCCACCCAATAGCCCACGCGGTCGGACATTTTGCGCCATTCGTCGGTATACTTCCACACCGACTCCTTGCACTTTTTGATGAAGGGCTCGATGCCGTATTTTTCGATGTCCTGCTTGCCGTCCATGCCGAGGGATTTTTCCACCTCGAGCTCGACGGGCAGCCCGTGCGTATCCCAGCCCGCTTTCCTTAAAACGTGCTTGCCCTTCATGGTCTGATAGCGCGGGATGATGTCCTTCATGACGCGCGTTAAAATATGCCCGATGTGCGGCTTTCCGTTCGCCGTGGGGGGACCGTCGAAGAAGGAAAACTCCTCCCCGCCCTCGTTCTTCTTCACCGATTTTTCAAAGACGTCGTGCGTCTTCCAGAAGTCGATGACCTCCTTCTCGCGTTCGACGAAGTTGAGCGAAGTATCCACTCTTTGATAGTGCTTTTCCATGCGCTTCCTCCAAAAAATAGCCGACGTATTAAAAATAAGCCACCGTATTTTGGATAAAATACGATGACTTTATGACCACCAAAACATACCGATATATGCCGCAAGGATAACGGGCTGCTGCCCCGTGCGGAGTTACTCCATTCCCCCCGCAGGCTCGAGCGGTGATACCCGCAGCCTGCCCTGTCCCCCCTTTCAGCGCGGCGGGGAGCTCTCTGTGCAGAGCGTTCGGATGCGGACGCGTCCTCTCTTGACGCCGTATTCGTTTTCCCTATTATATCCCCTTTGCGCGAAAAAGTAAAGCGTTTTTCAAGGGGATGACGGCGATTCCTCCCCGCCCGCCCGCTTCCGCCGCGAGGCGCTCTAAAATGAATGACGGGGGCGCCGGACCGGGACAAGGCGCGCAGGCGCGCCCCGAAGGGCAAAGCACGCAGGGATGTTTTGAAATAATATGTGAGCGGCGCGGCGGGACAATTCCCGCCGCGCCGCCGCACGTAATAAATTTCAAATCATGTCCGCCGCTCAACCGAACAGCCCTCTGCGCTCGCGGATGCACTTCACCGCAAAGCCCGCCTCCTGCACGCACGCCGAAAGGGCGCTGTCGGGGAGCGTCGTCTCCACAAAGATGATGCCCTTTTTGTAGTTCGCCTTGGCGCCCGTCACGCCGTCTAAAAGGAGGAGCTTGCGCTCGGCGCGCTCGGCGCACCGTTTGCAGCACATCCCCTCCGTTTCGATGACCCGCTTCATCTTTCTTTCCTCCCGCGCTTATATAAACAGAATGAGCACGCCCACCAATAGCCCCACGAGCATGGCGATGGCGGGCGCTTTGGAGCGCCACATCAGGATGGATTCGGGCAGCAGCTCGCCGAACACGACATAGAGCATGGCGCCGCTTGCAAAGCTCAACGAGATGGCGAGGCTGACGGGGCTGAGCGTACCCAGAAAGTACCCGAGCATCGCGCCCAGAATGGTGGGCGCGCCCGTGAGCGCCGTGAGGACGGTCGCCCGCCACTTCTTCATGCCGCCCGCCGCAAGGGGCACGGCGACGGACATCCCCTCCGGCACGTTGTGCAGCCCGATGACGATGGCGACGGCAAGCCCGCCCGCGCCGCCGTTCGCCGCGTCGTTCGCATAGGACGCGCCGATGACCATGCCCTCCGGGAAGTTGTGCAGCGCGATGGCGAACGCCATCACGAGCCCCGCGACAAAGAGCTGACGGCGGGACTTTTGCCCCTTGTTCTCCTCATACTCCTTTCTGTGCTCCTCCAGATGGTCGCTGTGGATGAGCTCGGAGAGCTGATCGGCGGTCTTGGGGTGCTTTTTGTCGATATGGGCGACTTCGGGGTTGGTCTTTTTGTCGATAAAGGCGTTGAGCAGGTAGATGATGCCGAAGCCCGCCGCCGTCACGCCGATGACGAGAAAGACGTGCCCGACGGAATCGGGCGCCTGCCCCAGCGCATCCGCCAGAAGGTCGAGGCAGACGATGCAGAGCATCACCCCGCCCGCAAAGCTCAACAGTAAACTTACGAGCTTTTCCGAATTGCGCGTGAAGAGCACGCCGAACAAGCCGCCGAGGCCTGTCCCGACGACGCCCGAAATTGTCGTGATGAGCACGACAAGCCAAAATGTATCCATACGATCTCCATCTCCGCGCCCCGCGCTCCCTGCGCGCAGGCGCCCGCCGCGCATCTTCGGGCGCGGCATAAAACGTCCTCTCCGACGTTCCCTCTAACTTCCACTCAATAGTATATCTTTTCCGACAAAAAATGCAAGCGTTCGCGGGGCGGCGCGCAAAAATTTATGTCCTTCTTTGCGCCGCGCGGCGGGATTTTGTTGACAAGGGGCGCGCGGGGGGCGTATAATGGGGGCACATTTTCAAACGAGGTGTTTTTTATGCGAGTGCTTGCCGTCAACGATATCTCCTGCGTGGGAAAATGCTCCTTAACGGTCGCCCTGCCCGTTCTTTCGGCGTGCGGCGTCACCTGTGACATTCTGCCCACCGCCCTGCTCTCCAGCCATACGGGCGGCTTTACGGGCTATACCTTTCTCCCCCTCGACGAGGAGATGGACAAGATCGCCGCACATTGGGAGACGCTGGGGCTCAAATACGACCTCATTTACAGCGGGTATCTGGGCAGCCGCGCGCAGATCGCCTTTGTCAAGGACATCAAACGCCGCTTTCTGAAGGAGGGCGGACTGTTCGTCGTCGACCCCGTGCTGGGCGACAACTTCACCTTCTATAAGGGGTTCGACGCCTCGTTCGCGGAGGAGATGCTCTCCCTGTGCGCCGAGGCGGACGTCATCGTCCCCAACGAAACGGAGAGCTATCTCTTGACGGGCACGCGCGACTTCTCCGCCGCGCTCGCCGCCCTGCACAAAGTTTGCCCCCATCCCGTTATCACGGGCGCAAAAACGCAGGACGGGTACGATATTTATTACTACGATGGCGGCGAAAAGCGGCTGCCCATCCCCTGCGTGGAGGGCTCTTTCCACGGCGCGGGCGACGTGTTCGCCTCGGCGCTGTGCGGGTGTCTCATGCGCGGGCTCTCTTTGGAGCGCGCCCTCGCCCTCACGGCGGAATTTTGCTACCGCGCCATCCTGCGCACGCAAAAGGAGGTCGAGGACAGGCGGTACGGGCTCAATTATGAGCGCGAGATACTGCCCTTCCTCACCGCCCTCGAACGCGAGGCGAACGACTGACCTCGCAGGCGGTTTTTCGGGAAGATGGCTTCGGGCAGTTGCATTTTTTCGCGCAATGTGCTATACTATCTATGACACCTGCGGTGTACGGAGCGTAAATTAAGCGGAATCCACAACGATGTTACGGGAACGTCGGTCGGCGGTGCTAGGCAAGGTCTGTCGGAAGCTCCGACGGAAAGACTGATGCTCCGCTGCCTCGTACCCACCTGCGAGAAGCGGGTTCACCATTCTTTGCGCTGCGGCACAGGCGGATGTCCCACTTTGCCTTTCTCCCCTCGGACGGCTCGTCCGAGGGGTTTTTGTTTCTCCTCTCCCGCCTGTCCCATGCGCCGCCGTTCTGTCCGACGAGCGCCCGGCTCTTTGTCCCTTGCAAGGAGATCCCTCACGGGCAAGCGCGCGCGTCTTTCGTCGCGCGCGCTTGCCGTTCGGGATGACGTAAGGGAGCGCCCCACCCCATGCGCCGCCGTTCATCTGCGTGTCCGCTCACCTGCGTGACCGTTCATCTGCCTGAAAATGCAGACGGACGGAAAAGGATAAAAATGCGCCGCGCCCGATATGTGCGTCCGCGCATACGCTGCGCGGCAGCCATATCCCGCCGCCCGTTTCCGCCGTCCGCAAACCGCCGCGCGGAACGTGCCGCCCGTTCTGCGCCCGCAGCGCGCCGCCACGCAAAAAGCGCTCCCGCGAGGGGAGCGCTCTGTTGTTTGCTTGTTATTTGAGCTCGGCGAAGTACTTGATCGTGCGGACCATCTGGCTGGTGTACGAATTCTCGTTATCATACCAGGAGACGACCTTGACGAGCGTGGAACCGTCGCCCATGGACATACACTTGGTCTGCGTTGCATCGAACAGCGAGCCGTAGGTGATGCCGATGATGTCGGAGGAGACGATCTGCTCTTCGGTGTAGCCGAAGGAAGCGGAAGCGGCAGCCTTCATGGCGGCGTTGACTTCATCCGCCTTCACGTCGCCCTCGCAGATGGCGATGAGCTGGGTGAGCGAACCGGTGGGAACGGGAACGCGCTGTGCGCAGCCGTCCAGAACGCCGTTGAGCTCGGGAATGACGAGGCCGATCGCCTTTGCAGCGCCCGTGGAGTTGGGGACCACGTTCACGGCAGCGGCGCGCGCACGGCGCAGGTCGCCCTTGCGGTGAGGTCCGTCGAGCACCATCTGGTCGCCCGTGTAGGCGTGGATGGTCGTCATGTAGCCCTTCTTGATCTTGCAGAGCTTGTTGAGCGTGTCCGCCATGGGAGCGAGGCAGTTGGTCGTGCAGGAAGCCGCGGAGATGATGGTATCCGTGGGCTTCAACGTCTTTTCATTGACGCTGTACACGATGGTGGGCAGGTCGTTGCCGGCGGGAGCGGAGATGATGACCTTCTTCGCGCCTGCGTCGATGTGCGCCTGCGACTTCGCCTTGGAGGTGTAGAAGCCCGTGCACTCCAGCACGACGTCAACGTCGAGCGCCTTCCAGGGAAGGTTGACGGCGTCCTTTTCCTTATAGATCTTGATGGTCTTGCCGTCCACCGTGATGGTGCCCTCTTCATCGTTCGCGCTGACGGTATCCGCAAGAGCATATCTGCCCTGCGCGGAATCGTACTTCAAAAGGTGCGCAAGCATCGTGGGGCTGGTGAGGTCATTGATCGCGACGATCTCATAGCCGGGTGCATTGAACATCTGACGGAACGCAAGACGGCCGATACGGCCAAATCCGTTGATCGCAACTTTCACGTTTGCCATTTGAAAAAATCCTCCGAACACATTTTTTTCAGCGCCTTCATGGCGCCCTTGTCCATCTATTATTTTACTACACTTTTGCGCGTATGTCAACGGTATTTTCAAAAATTTTTCTTCTTTGAATTTTCCCGCTGAAATTTTTGCGAAACTATTGCATTTTGGGCGAAAAAGATTTATAATAAGGGCAAAGAATTTTGATCGGAGGAAAAACTCTATGCCCTTGGTCACTACGACTGAAATGTTCAAAAAGGCTTACGCAGGCGGTTACGCGATCGGCGCGTTCAACGTCAACAACATGGAAATGATCCAGGCGATCGTGGAAGCGGCGAACGAATGCCGTTCCCCCGTCATCCTGCAGGTCTCCGCCGGCGCAAGAAAGTACGCCAACCCCGTGTACCTTCGCCACCTCGTCGAGGCTGCCGTTGAGACGACGGACATCCCCATCGCCATGCACCTCGACCACGGCGCGGATTTTGATATCTGCAAAGCGTCCATCGACGGCGGATTCACGTCCGTCATGATCGACGCCTCCTCCAAGCCCTGGGAGGAGAACATCGCCATCACCAAGAAGGTCGTCGAATACGCGCACGACCACGGCGTGGTGGTAGAGGCGGAGCTCGGCAGGCTCGCAGGCATCGAGGACGACGTGCACGTCGCCAACGACGACGCCATGTTCACCTCGCCCGACGAAGTGGAGGAATTCACCCAGAAGACGGGTATCGACTCGCTCGCCATCGCCATCGGCACCAGCCACGGCGCCTATAAGTTCAAGCCCGGTCAGGATCCCAAACTGCGCATCGACATTCTGGAAGAGGTCGGCAGGCGTCTGCCCGGCTTCCCCATCGTGCTGCACGGCGCGTCCAGCGTGCCGCAGGAGCAGGTCGCCGTCGTCAATCAGTACGGCGGTTCCATGCCCAACGCCATCGGCATCCCCGAATCGGAGCTCCGCAAAGCGGCGAAACTTGCCGTCTGCAAGATCAACATCGACTCCGACCTGCGCGTCGCCTTCACGGCAGCCATCCGCAAGCACCTTGCGGAGAATCCTTCGCACTTCGACCCCCGCCAGTACCTCGGCGATGCGCGCGCGAACATGAAGGAAATGGTCAGGCACAAGATCGTCAACGTGCTGGGCAGCGCAAACAAGGCGTGATCACTCTTTCACCTCCTTTGTGGATACGGCGGCGGGTTCTCCCGCCGCCGTATTTGTTTGAGGCGGCGCGCCGCGAACGGGCGAGCCGACCTTATGATAACAGCGCGGGGCGCTGCGGCAAGAGCCGCAGCGCCCCGATTTTTTCAATGCCGTGCAATTCCTGCACGCTTTTTTGCAGCCTTCCTTGTTACTTCTGCTTGTTGGTGAAGGCGAGGAGTTTTTCGGTATTGCCGAACACCAGCAGCCTGTCCCCTTCGCGGAACACATAGTCGCCCGCGAGCGTGTAGATGATCTCGTCGCTGTTCTTGATGGTGAGGATGTTCATGCCGTAGTTGCCGCGCGGGTTGACCTCGACCAGCGTCTTTTTCAGCCACTTTTTGGGCAGCTCGATCTCGAAGATGGCGTACTGCGAATCGAGGTCGACAAAGTTGATGACGTTCTCGGTATTCAGGCGCACGGCGAGCTTTTCCGCGATGTCGGCGTCGGGGTAGATGACCTCGTCCGCGCCCACGCGCAGAAGGAACTTGCGCTGGATCTCCGTCGTCGCGCGCGAGACCACCTTCTTCGCACCGCAGTCCTTTAAGTTGGACGTGATCTCCAGCGACGCCTGGAAGTCCTCGCCGATAGCGACGACGCACACATCAAACGAGGGGATGTCCATCGTCTCCAGATTGTCCAAACTCATGCAGTTTGCGATGAGCGCGTTGGTGTAGCGGGGCGCGAGCGAATTGATGACGTCCTCGCACTTGTCGACGATCATCACCTCGTCCCCCATGCCGAGCAGCTTTTCGCCCAGCGTCCTGCCGAATTTGCCCATGCCGATCAGCAATACAGAAATCATAACGTTCTCCTGTTGAATTTTCTATTCTTCCGCGCGGCGCCCGCCGCGCATTCCTGCTTCCGTGCGCTCTTTCCGCTCCCGCGGCGTTTTCCGCAGCCGCATCAGCCGATGAACACCGTGTCGATGGGACGGCGGACCGCCGATTCCGACTTCTTCTTGCGGCGCAGCGCGAAGGCGAACGTGAGGATGCCGACGCGCCCCAGATACATGAGGATGATGAGGATGAACTCGGAGACGATGCCCAGCGAGGGCGTGAGCGCCATCGTCAGTCCCACCGTTCCGATGGCGGAGACCGTTTCAAAGAGCACCGCGTCAAAGGCGGCGACGGCGTCCGGCTCGATGGCGTTGATGAGCAGCGTCGCCGTGATGGTGAGCACGAGGTAGGCGACGAACACGGCGAGCGCCTGCGAGAGCGTGCCCTGTTCGATGCGGCGTTTGCCGATGGTGAGGTCCTTTTTGCCGCGCATGACGGAGAGCATACCGACGAGGATGACGGTGAAGGTGCTCACCTTGACGCCGCCGCCCGTCGAACCCGAGCAGGCGCCGATGAACATCAGAATGATCATCAGCAGACACCCGCTGTTGGAGAGCGTTGCGGGGTCGGTGGTAAAGTAACCCGCCGTGCGCGCCGTGGTCGCGTTGAAGAAGGAGCACAGCAGCTTATCGCCGAACCGGAAGCCCTCGTAGCCCGGATTGTCCCATTCAAAGACCATAAAGAGCGCCGTTCCCGCGATGAGCAGCACCGCCGTGCCGATGAGGGCGAGGCGGGTGTAGAACTGGAATTTCCGGGGATTGCCCTTGCAGTCCGCCACATCCCCCCACACGCAGAAGCCGAGCCCGCCGATGATGATGAGGAAGCAGATGACGAGGGAGACGAGCGGGTCGCGCGCGTAGTCCACGAGGGAGACGGGACCGATGATGTCGAACCCCGCATTGCAGAAGGCGGAGATGGCGTGGAACACGGCGTACCAGACGCCGATGCCGCCGAACTCGGGGATGAAGCGGATCATGAGGAGCAGCGCGCCCGCGCCCTCGAAGATGAGCGTTCCCACGAGGATGCGCTTGACGAGCGTCTTGACGCCCGTGAGCTTGCTCTCCCCCACCGACTGCACCATGACGGTGCGCTCATACAGCCCGAAGCTCTTGCCGCCGATCGCCATAAAGAGGATGGAGACGAGGGTGGTGAAGCCCAGACCGCCGATCTGGATGAGGCAGATGATGACGACGTGCCCGAACGTCGTCCAGTGCTGCGCCGTGACGACGGGCGTGAGCCCCGTGACACAGGTCGCGGAGGTGGCGACGAACAAGCCGTCCACATAGTCGGCAAACGTCCCCCACTCCCCGCTCGTCTTGGCGAAGGGCAGCATCAGAAGAAGGCTGCCCGTAAAAATGAGCAGGGCATACCCGATCGCCAGATACCGCCAGATACTCATTCTGGGTTTTACTTTCAATTTCATGCGTTCCTCTCGGCAGAGCACCCGCCCCGCCCGTCAAATGGTATCATATTCCCCATGTAATGTCAA
The DNA here is from genome assembly GCA_944362555.1 of uncultured Clostridia bacterium. Classification (GTDB taxonomy): domain Bacteria; phylum Bacillota; class Clostridia; order Christensenellales; family Borkfalkiaceae; genus Gallimonas. The sequence continues at coordinate 22,193 of CALVTL010000008.1, read as the reverse complement.
CCGTTTTAACCTGCGTCGCGCAAGGGGCAGCGCCGCGGCGAGGCTGCGGTTGATTTCTTATTCGGCAAGGCGCATTTGGAGACTTCCGGCACAGCCGACCGCCGCGCCGTTTTACACGTCATCCCGAACCCAGCCGAAGGTTTTACACGTCATCCCGAACCGAGCCGAAGGCGCGTGTGAGGGATCCCCCCGTTTTTTACAACCCATTCCTTGCGAGGGGATTCCTCGCGTCGGACGGAATGACGGAGAGCACGTCCCCGCTAAAATTACTCGCGCAAGCAAAACCATACTTTTGCGTTGCATGGTCGGATTTGACAACCCTCCCGCCTCGCTTCGCTCGGCACCCTCCCTTACACAGGGAGGGCAAGATAAGAGGACTATAAATACTCGCGCAAGGAGGGTTTCCCTCCGCCAGCGCCCCACATTTGCACATACCTGTGCTTCTGCGGAAAGGTGAATGCGCGGGCGCTATAACTGTTGCGAACTGCCCGTGCAGAGGAAAACCGCGCGGTCAGGCGCAGCCGTGCCCGCGGGGTTTTCCTTCCCTCACGACGTTTCTTTTCATCAGTTTGAAAAGAAACGTGTGAACCCCCTTCACGCCAGCGAGATCCGATCGCTCACGGAGCGGACGAAGATGCCCTTCTCCTCGCCGTAAGAGATGCAGTCGCGCAGGAATGCGGAAAACCGTTCGCCCTGCTTGACGGAGGGGAACACGCCCGCAAAGAGGGCGCACAGCTCGTCCATGTAGAGCGCGACGCGCTCGCCGAGCGCCGCTTTGACGACGGAGACCACCTCGTAGACGGAGAGGTCCTCCCCGTTCCGGCGCACCGCGTTCTCCCCCTCGGTGCGGAATTTGCCGATCTCGATGGCGCGCGGGTTCTTATAGAAATAGTCGGTGTTCAGCACGCGGTCGCGGCGGAAGGCGCAGCCGTCGATGAGGGCGTCGAGGCGGGCTTCCACCTTGGAGCCGCTCTTCTGGATGCCGAAGGTGGCAAGGCAGCGCTTTTTGAGGAAGGGACGGGAGATGGGCTCCTCGGCGGCGACGATCTCTTTGAGGCGCGCCATGATGGCGGCGTCGTTCTCGCCCGAGGTGACAAACGCGGCGACTTCGCTCGCCGTGGGCTTTACCGCCTTATACGGCTTCGCCCACTTGGACATCCAGCCATCCGACTTGCTGTCCGCGCCCGTGAGTTTATCCAAAACGTCCTTGATACGCTTGATCTCCCGCTTGGGGTTGTTGTAATAATTGACGCTGTTGACGCGCACCACGTTCCAGTTGCAGCGCTTCAAGGTCTGCACCTGCAAAATGTTCCTGTCCTTTACGGAGAACTGGTCGGCGCCGTCGCACAGCACGCCGAGGATGAAACGGTGCTTGTTTTTGGGGTCGACGACGCCCACGTCCACCTTGAAGTCGGACACGCCCACATCGTAGCGGCACTCATAGCCGCAGGCGGAGAGCTCCTCCGCGATGAACTTGCCGATGCCCGCGCCCGTGCGCACGGACGCCGAGGGCGCGGCGAGCGTCGTTCTGCCCTTTTCGGCAAATTCGAGGAAGGCTTTGAGCCCCGCGACGCCCTTGGAGGAGGTCTTGGCGAGGTCGATCATGGGAGAGGTCATCGTGGAGAAGACGAGCATCTCCTCCCTTGCGCGCGACACGGCGACGTTGAGGCGCCGCCAGCCGCCCGTCTGATTGAGGGGTCCGAAGTTGAGGGACACCCTGCCCGTGCTGTCCGGACCGTAGCAGACGGAGAAGAGGATGACGTCGCGCTCGTCGCCCTGCACGTTCTCCAGATTTTTGACGAAGAGCGGCTCTTCGCGGTCGTAAGCGGCGGCGTCGAGGTGCTTTGCCACGATCTCCTTGGTGAGCAGGCGCTCGATGTCGTCGCGCTGGGCGCTCGAGAAGGTGACGATGCCCATGCTCGACTGCGAGAGAACGGGGTCGGAGAGGCGGCGCACCACCTCTTTGACGAGCGCCTCCGCCTCCTTGCGGTTGCGCTTGGTGAACCCGCGGTCGTACGTTCCGTCCACGAGGACGAGCCTGACGTGGCTGTCCATCGCGTCGGGGGACGGGAAGGTGCACAGGCGGTTGTCGTAATACATACTGTTGGAGAAGGCGATGAGGCTCTCGTGCTTGCTGCGGTAGTGCCAGATGAGGTGGCGCTCGGGCATCCCGAGGGCGAGGCAGTCGTCGAGCACGCTCTCCAGATCCTCGTTTTCGAGGTTCTCCTCATCCACATAGGCGGTGCGGAAGAAGGCGGTGGGCGGGAGCTGCTTGGGGTCGCCGACGACGATCGCCGACTTGGCGCGGGCGATGGATCCGACCGCCTCCGCCGTGGACATCTGCGACGCCTCGTCGAAGATGACGAGGTCGAACTGGTCGGCGGCGGGCTGCAGATACTGCGCCACCGTGGTGGGGCTCATGAGCAGGCAGGGCGCCATCACCCCCAAAAGGGTGGGCACTTCGGCGAACATGGCGCGCAGTCCCGCGCCGCGCAGGTTGCTCTTGGAGAGGCGGGTGAACGCGGAAAGTTCCACCGAGAGGCTCCCCTCGCCGTCGGGCGCGGGCAGGCGGGAGATGAGCGCCGCGCGGATATGTTCGCGCGTGAGCCGCGCAAATTCGTCCCACGAGAGGCGGAATTTTTCCACCGTCTCCTCGAGCGTGCCCACCGTCATGCGCGAGAGCGCGGGATCGGCGGGGATGTTGATCTCCAGAAAGTTGCGGTAGACGTTCTTTTCAAAGCCCGCGAGCACGTTGTCGGTGCGGAAGCGCCCGCTCTCCAGCGCCTCGGTGATGAAGTTGAGCCCCAGCTCGGTGAGCTTTTGCGCCGTCGCGCGGTACATACACCAGTTGGGGAGCATATCGATGTTGTCGATGAGAGCGCTCGCCTTGGAGGAGAAGTAGTCGAGCACGTCCTCCTCGCGGAGCTTGTCGCGGTCGGCGCCCGTGACGGACAAAAAGGACTCCTGCGCCGCGAAGTAGCTCTCCGCCGCCTTTAAGTACCCTTCGAGGACGGGCGCCGTGTAGCCGCTCGTCGCGCGGATGCACATTCCGTTGAAGGCGTCGGGATTGTAGTCCATAAACACGGCGGCGGCGCGCGCGTGCAGGTCGTAAAGCCCCGCAAGGAAGTCGGCGCGCTTTTTGAAGTTGATGTGCCCCGCGCGGTCGGCGAAGGCGCGGGAGAGCGTCGTGTTGCCCGTCACGCGACTCATGGCGGCATAAATTTCCACGAGCGTTTCGAGGAATTTGAGCACATCGTCCCCTTCGATGGGGTGCAGTGCCGCCCGTTCGAGCTTTTTGGCGACCGCCTTTGCCGTGCGGTTGAGCCGCCAGTCGCCCCCCTCCTCGCACACCTTTTTGAGCTCGGGGAGCTCCTTGTCGAGGTCGACGAGCGATTTGAAGTGCTTGTAGTAGTATTCGAGGCAGCCGTCCAGCCGCTTATTGGCGTTGAAGAAGAGGTAGAACTCCGCCTCGTCCACGCCCTTGAAGTACTTTTCATACGTCCCCGAGGCGAGCTTTTGGGCGAGCTCGGAGAGGGCGCGGATCTTGCGCAGCGTGAGCGTGGACACCTTCTGGCGGTAAAATTCCAGAAAGAGCGCCAAAAACGCCTTTAAGTGCTTGATCTCGGCGAGCATGACCTCGCACGAGCAGAACAGCTTGTCGCGCAGCGTCTGCGAATATTCGGTGAGGTTGACGTTCTCGAAGGGGGAATTTTTCACCCCGCCGCACTCCTTGGCTGCAGCCGCGGCGGAGAGGATCATGCGGCGGCACTCGGAGAGCTTCTGCTCGGTGAGCGAATCGTAAAAGGAGCTCTCGATGTCGAGAATGTCGGGGGCGTTCTTGTTTTTCAGGTACAACAGGATCGCCTGATAGACGGAGATGCCCAGCCTGCGCTTTTCGTGCAATGCGCGCATGGGCGCCTTTAATTCCTCGCGCAGGGCGGTGAGCTCCTTGGCGCGCTCGGAAAATCCCGCCGCGTCCTCCTCTTTCACGAGGGAGAGCGTCTGTTCGAGGCGGCGCAGAACGTCCGTCTTGTCCGTCTTGTTGGAGTGCAGCTCGAGGCAGAAATCGCCGATGCCGATGGCATCCAGCCTCTTTTTGACGACGTCGAGCGCCGCCTTCTTTTCGGCGACGAACAGCACGCGCTTGCCGTCCGCGAGGGCGTTGGCGATGATGTTGGTGATGGTCTGGCTCTTGCCCGTTCCGGGAGGGCCGTGCAGCACGAAACTCGCGCCCGCGCCCGAGAGCGCGACGGCGGAGTACTGCGAACTGTCGGAGGGCAGGGGCAGCAGCACCTCGGCGGGGTCCCCCTCGTCCTCCTCGGGCGGGGCGGGCACGTCGAGGCGGTCCATGCGATTGTTCATGAGCGCGGAGACGATGGCGTTCTTGGAGAGCTCGGAGATGTGGCTGCGGATGTCGTTCCACATGAGATAGCTCTGGAAGGAGAACGTGGCGAGATAGACGTCGGAGACGACCTCCCACCCCTTCATATTCGCCGTTTCCGCGCGCACCATGGCGAGGATCTCGGCAATTTTCAATGCGCCCACGTCGCCGCCGAGCCCCCTGACGTCGATGTTGAATTCCTGCTTTAAAAATTCGAGCAGCGTGGAGTTGACGGCGTACCCTTCGTCGGGAGAGAGGGAGACGGAGAAGTCCTCGTTCCCCTTGGCGCGCCCGATGCGCGCGGGCGCGAGCACGAGGGGCGCATACCGCGCGACGCCGTCCCCCGTCGCATAGCGCAGGAAGCCGAAGGCGAGGTACAAGACCTTGGCGCCCGTCTCCTCCTCCGCCTCGCGGTTGCGCCGCATGAGTTTGCCCGCCGTCTCGGAGGCGAGCTTCGCCTCGTCGAAGGCGCGCAAAATGCCCTTGCGCTGTTCGAGCAGGATGAGCTCCTGCTGCTGGCGGGGCAGCTCCTGCCCGAAAGGCTGCACCGCCGCGGCGGTGTTCATCCCCTTCAGGCGCATCCCGCCCCTTTCCAAAAGCAGGGAATACAGCTCGTCCGCACCCGCCTCCGCAAGGTGCACGGCGCTCTTGACGTTGAAGTTGAGGAGCGCGTTCTTGGTGGTGAGGTCGAGCAGCCTGCGCTCCCACTGCTTGTTCTTGGGCTGCTTGCCCTCCAATTTTAACTGGCGGAAGGCGGGGATGGGCGCGGGCGCTGCCTCCGCCGACATCTCCTCCTCCTTTAAAAGTTCATAGCCCTTGAGCCCCTTTCCGCGCAGCGGGCAGGCGCGCACGCCCCCCATGCGGCAGCGGCGCACGTCCACAAAGCACTCATAGAGCCCGTTTTTGAGCTTCTGGCGGAAGTGCCCCTCGGAGGGGGTGAACGCCGCGTTGGAGGTGGGATAGACGTCCTCCACGTCGAAAAAGCTTAAATTGTTGATGCCCTCGGAGACGTACTTTCCGACGATCTCCGCATCGTCCGTGACGGGGTCCAGAAAGCAGCTCTCATACAGCCAGACGCCCACGGCGACGCTCCCCCTGCCCACGGCGAGGACGGGGTTTAAGTGCGCCGCCTCGAAACAGGCGGCAAGAAAGACGGCGAGCTCGGCGCTCGTCGCCTTTTTCTCCTTTAAGACGGAGCCGGGGCGGGCGACGCGCAGGGGGGCGGAGAAGTCGCACTCCCCCTCCTTTTCGATGCCCATCGCCTTGACGGCGGCATAGATGGCGGCGGCGATCTGGCGCACCGTGTTTTTGTCGGTGCCCGTGTAGCCGTAAAATTCCGCGCTCTTGTTCCAGCGCTTTAACCGCTTGCCCGCGTCCGAGAGCACGGCGGCGCAGTCGGCGAGGCGGGGACGGACGAAGGCGGCAAGGCGCTCGGCATTGCCCTCCAGCCCCTCCCACCAGTCGAAGGGCAGCGCGCAGATCTCGGCGGACGCCGCCGCGACGGGCTTTCCGTCCAGGCGCGCCGTGACCGTGACGGGGCAGATCTGCGCCTCGTCGTTCTCGGCGAGCATGAGGGGCGAAAAGAGCCCCTCCGCCGTCAGCTCGACGGCGCTCTCAAAGGGCACTTCCGCCTGCGTCTCGTAGGGAATGAGCAGTTCCGTCGGGCTCTCGATGCTCACCTGCAGCGTGACCGCCTCCGAAAAGTCGTTGCGCACCTGCACGGAGACGGGCGTGGAGAGAAAGTAATCGAGATACCCCGCATACTTCGGAAAGCGCGGTTCAAGGGTGAAATTCTGTTTGTCGGTAGGTTTTGTCCGCTTTGTCGCCATAATGCTCCCATTCCCCTCGCGGGGAAGTTGTTCTCATTCTACAATATTATACCATCTTTCCCTTCGGTTGGCAACCCCCTGCCGCCCCTCTTTCCAATATTGTGAAAAAAGCACGTCGGTGCGGGTTTTGCTCCGCCGCCTTACGGGATGCAGACGGCGTCGGGCGCGGGCGTCTTTCTTCCGAAAGCGCCCGCGCCCGCAAAATTCAATAAAATGCATTTTCAAGATATTCGAGCTCGCCGTTTAAAACGGAGGCGACGTCGAACCGCACGGGAAGTTCGGTGCGGCGCATGGTGCAAAAGAACGCGGCGATGCGGCGGTAGCGCTCCTGCTTTTTCAGGGTGACCGCCTCCGAGGGCAGCACCATCGGCTCCCCCGTGCGCGCCTTCACCTCCACAAAGCAGTACGTTCCGTCCTCCGCGCGGGCGATGATGTCCGCCTCGCCGAAGGGGGTGGTGAAGTTCCTCTCCAAAATTTTGTAGCCACGCCGCTTCAAGTAGCGGCAGGTCAGCTTTTCAGCCTTCCGTCCCAGAATTTTGTTACGAACGTCCTGCGATGGATCGGGCATATCCCCACCTCCCGTATGGCGGCGATGTGCGCCGCCGTGCCGTAGCCCATGTTGCGCTCGAACCCGTACTCGGGATAGCGCTCCGCAAACGCGCGCATGAGCGCGTCCCTGTGCACCTTGGCGAGGATGCTCGCCGCGCCGATGCTGGCGATGCGCGCGTCCCCCTTGACGAAGGCGCACTGCGGGAGCGCGATGTCCAGCGTCATGTTGCCGTCCACGAGGACGACGTCCGCGCGCGGTTCGAGCGCCTCCACGGCGCGCTTCATGCAAAGGCGGGTCGCCTGCAGAATGTTGATCTCGTCGATGACCTCGTTGGAGACCTCCGCCACCGCCCACGCGCGCGCCCGTTCGCGGATGAGCGCGGCGAGCTGTTCGCGCTTTTTGGGGGAGAGCTTCTTGGAGTCGTCGATGCCGGGGATGCGGCGCGCCTCCTCCAGAGAGAGGATGACCGCCGCGCACACGACGGGCCCCGCGAGCGGGCCTCTGCCCACTTCGTCCACGCCCGCGACGAAAAAATACCCCTGCGCCGCGTATTCCCGTTCCGTGGTGAGTTCGTCCATATCAGCACAGCCCCGCGAGATGCAGGTCCTCCGCCCCGTCGAGGCACACCTTCCCCAGCCTTCCCTTGCGGAAATCGTCAAGAAGGGCGAGCGCGCCGCGCGCATAATCGTACTCCCCGCCGCGCAGCACGAATCCCCGCCGCGCGCACAGCGTTTCGTACATTTCAAGGGGCGTTCCGCCCTCGATCGAATAGCGCTCTTTGAGGCGCTCGGGGTACTTTTCAAAGAGTTCTTCCAGCAGGGCGAGCGCGACCTCCTCCTTGTCGAGGATGTCGTCGTTGACGCTGCCCACATAGGCGAGCCTGCGCGCGAGGCGCTGATCGGCGAGCGCGGGCGGCATGGTGCCGGGCGTGTCGAGCAGCTCAAATGCGCCGCACTTCACCCACTGCTTGCTGCGCGTGACGCCCGCCTTGTCCCCCACCTGCGCCTTTCTTCCGCCCGAGAGCAGGTTGATGACGGTGCTCTTGCCCGTGTTGGGGATGCCCGCGACGAGAAAGCGCATGGGGCGCACCGTCCCCTTTTGCGCATACCGTTCCCGCTTTCCGGCGACCAGCGCCTCCATCTGCGCCATGAGCGGACGGCAGAACGCAGGCGAGGAGGCGGAAATTTTCATCGCTTCGCGCCCGCTCTCCTTGATGCGCGCGAGCGCTTCGGACGCGCCACCGTCGGCAAGATCGCCCTTGTTGAGCAGGTACAAGACGGGTTTGCCCCCCACCATGTCCGCGATGCGAGCGTTGTAAGAGGCTGCGGGGACGCGCGCGTCGAGCACGATGACGACGGCGTCGCACAATCTTAAGTTTTCTTCCATCATGCGCATGGCTTTCGCCATGTGCCCGGGAAACCATTGAATGACTTTCATAAGCAAAACTATTCACGAATATGTTCACGAATTTTCTCGCGCAAAGGCGCGACAAAATTCCGTGAGAAAGAGAAAACACCGCCGCGACTTTGGCTGCGGCTCGTTTTCTCTCTGCGGCGATAAAGGGCTTACGATCATAGCATCGCCGCATTCACTCTTTCCCCGCAGGCTGCGTGAGCAGCAAATAGGGGCGCAAAAGGCATAACAGGTGAAGCCTTTTGCTACGTCATTATAACTTATCGCCAAAATATTTTCATTAGAAAAGATTTTGGCGAAAGAGGAGCGACAGGCGTAAAAGGCGCGGCGTTCGGCTGTGCCGAATGCCCGCAAAACGCGCCTTGCCGCGACGCGAGTCCCGCTGCGGAAAGGTGTGACTTTCCTTGCGGCAAAATTTTAGCCCTTATTCTTGCCTCCCCTGCGGAAATCCCACAAAAAAACCGTGTTTTTTTGCGGGAGCCCTAGTAGGGGAGGTGGCTTGCCGAAGGCAAGACGGAAGGGTTGTCAAATCGACCATGCAGCGAAAAAGCGTGGTTTTCCTTGCGGCGTGATTGGTAGCTCAAAAGGCTTCCCCTTGTGGGGAAGGCATAATTGACTTCTCACAAAGTTTTCGGCATAACGCGCGGCTCACCCCGAGGGGGAAGGCACTCGTAACGCCCCTTGCCGCGATGGTTCAGAGAATATCCGGGCGCATTTTTTTGGTGACGGCGAGGGATTGCTCGCGGCGCCACTTGTCGATGGCGGCGTGGTTGCCGCTGCGCAGAACTTCGGGCACGGCGAGCCCGCGGTATTCCACGGGGCGGGTGTACTGCGGATATTCGAGCAGGTTCTCCGAAAAGCTCTCCTGCACCAGCGACTGCGGCGAGAGCACGCCGTCCACATAGCGCGCCACGCAGTCGGTGACGACCATGGCGGGCAGCTCCCCGCCCGTCAAAACGTAGTCGCCGATGGAGAGTTCCTCGTCGATGAACAGGTCGATGGCGCGCTGATCCACCCCCTCGTAGTGCCCGCACAGCAGCACGAGGTGCTCCTCCTCCGTGAGGGAGAACACCATCTCCTGGCGGAACACCCTGCCCTTGGGCGAGAGATAGATGCGCCGCGCGCGGTGGTCGGGGTCGACCGCCTCGATGGCGCTGCCGATGGGCTGCGCCATCATCACCATGCCCGCGCCGCCGCCGAAGGGATAGTCGTCACACTTCAAATGCTTATCCTCGGTGTAGTCGCGGATATTGACGACGGAGAGCTCCAGCTTGCCCTCCTTCACCGCGCGCCCGACGATGCTCGTCGAAAGCGGCGTGAACATCTCGGGAAAGAGCGTTAAAATGGTGATCTTCACAGTACCGCCACCTCAAAAAAGCGCTTTTTGCTGACGGTGATCGCACCTTCCTCCACGTTCACCGCCGTGATGACGCCCTCCGCCGCGGGAAAGAGCACCTCTTTCCCGTTCATGTCGAGCGTATAGATGTCCGTTGCGGCGCCGCGCACGTCGGTGAGAATGCCGAGCACCTCCCCCTCCTCCGTCCGCACGGTGCAGCCCAGAAGGTCCGCAATGTAATACCTGCCCTCGGCAGGCGCGGGCGCGTTCTCGCGCGGGACATAGAGCTGTTTTCCGCGCAGAAGTTCGGCGGCGTTGCGGTCGGCGACCCCTTTGAGCCCCAGAAAGACCATCCCCCCGCCCGTGCGCACGGAGAGCACCTTGTAGGGAACGTCCTCCACGAACACGCGCGAAAAATTGTGAAAGACCTCCGCGTCGTCGGTGAACGGCTTGACTTTGAGCTCGCCGCGGATGCCCTGCGGCTTTAAAATTTCGCCCACGTTGAGAGTCTGCGTCATCGTCTGCCTCCGAACAGTTTCATGACTTCCCTGCGGATGTTCGCCTGCGTCGCCTCTTTTTCCGCCTCGCTGGCGATGACGGCGATGTTCTCGCCCGCGCCATAGCGCTCGAAGGCGGCAAGATACGCCGCGCGCACTTTTGTGAGCGTTTCGAGCGATTCGTAGCGCTCCCGCTCGCCGCGGCGGGAGACGCGCTTCATGCTCTCCTCGGGGGAGAGGTCGATGAAGAGGGTGAGGTCGGCGCGCAGGAGCTGCATGGCGGGCGCGTTGAGCTGCGCCACCCACTCCGCCGAGACCAGCCCGCCGTTGTAGGCGAGCGAAGAAAAGTAATACCTGTCGCACAGCACGGTGACGCCCCCCTCGAGGTGCTTTCGGATGCCGTTGACGGCGTTGGTGATATGATCGAGGCGGTCGGCGGCGAACAGCGCGGCGATGGCGCGCTCGTCCGCGTCGATGCGCCCCGTAAGACAGGCGCGCAGAATGCCCCCGAACGGGGAATCGGTGGGCTCGTGCGTCAGAATGCACTCCACGCCCTTCCCCTTCAGAAATTTGGCGAGCAGCTTCATCTGCGTGGATTTTCCGCTGCCGTCCGTCCCCTCAAAGACGATGAATTTTCCTTTGTCTGCCATAATGTATGTATTATAGCAGACCCCCGCGCGTTTGTCAATCACGGCAGGAAAAAAAGCGCGCCGCCCCACTGCCCGCCCGCGCCGCCCGTCCCGCCAACGGACGGGACGGGCGGCGCCCCTGCGCGTGCCCCTTGCGCGGGGCTTGCAATTCTCATGAAAAACTGCTATAATCATGGCATGGCACACTATGAAGAACTCTCCGCCGCCCTCACGCGGCGCATGGAAGCCGACCGCGCGCGCGGCGCAAAAAATCCCTATGCCTTCGACGATACGGGCGCCCGCCGCCGCGACCCCAACCCGCACGATGTGGCGAACGTCTGGCGCCCCGCCTTTATCCGCGACGCGGACAAGATCCTCAACTGCCCCTATTACAGCCGCTGCGCCGACAAGACGCAGGTGTTCTCCCTCTATAAAAACGACGACCTGACGCGCCGCAGCCTGCACATTCAGCTCGTCTCGCGCACGGCGCGCACGCTGGGGCGGGCGCTGGGGCTCAACTGCGAGCTCATCGAGGCGATCGCCCTGGGGCACGACATCGGGCATACCCCGTTCGGGCACACGGGCGAGCGCTTTCTGGACGAGCTGTATTTTGCGCATACGGGGCTTCATTTTGCGCACAATCTGCACTCCGTGCGCGTGCTGGACGAAATTTTCCCGCTCAACCTCACGCTGCAGACACTGGACGGCATCGCCTCCCACAACGGGGAGCTGGAGATGGGCGAATACCGCCCCGCCCTCCTTGCGGACTTTGCGGAATTCGACGCCCGCATGGCGGCGTGCCGCGAAGACCCCGCCCGCATCCGGACGCTCGTTCCCTCCACCCTCGAGGGGTGCGTGGTGCGCATCTCCGACATCATCGCCTACCTCGGCAAAGACCGCCACGACGCGGAGAAGAGCAAGGCGCTCGGGCGCGTGCAGTTCGCCGATACGGGCATCGGCACCATCAACGCGGAGATCGTCAACAACCTGATGGTCAATCTCCTTGAAAACAGCTACTTCTTGCCCTATCTGCGGCTGGACGAGGCGCACTTTGCGGCGCTCTCGGCGGCGAAAAAAGAGAACTACGAGCGCATCTACCGCAGCGACGAGGTGCAGAGCGCCGACAGCGTCATCCGCACCATGATGGGGATGCTCTACGAGCGCCTGCTCGGCGACCTTACCAAGGGCAACGCGTCCTCCCCCGTGTTCCGCCAGCACATCGGCTATCTCGACAAGCCCTACTACAACAAGCACCGCCGCACGCCCTATCCCGAGACGGAGAAAAACCTCATCGTGCTCGACTACATCGCCAGCATGACGGACGATTACTTCGTCGACCTCTTTGCCTATCTGTTCCCCAAGAGCAGCCTGCGGCTAGAATATGTGGGCTATTTCCCGAAGGCGTGAGGAGAGGCCATGAACGAGGCACCCATGTCCGCAGCGGCGGACAAGATCGCAGAAAATGAGCCGCCCATGTCCGCGAAAGCGGCAACTTCGGCGAAAAACGAGGCACCCGTGTCCGCGGTGGACGTGGTGGCGGCGCTCATCGTGCGCGGCGAACGCGTCCTTGTCTGCCGCCGCCCCGCGCACAAGGCGCGCGGGCTCTTGTGGGAGTTCGCGGGCGGAAAGGTGGAACGGGGCGAAACGAAGGAAGAGGCGCTGCGGCGGGAATGCCGCGAGGAGCTGGGCATCGTGCTCGCGGTGGGAGATGTGTACGCGCAGGTCGTGCACGCCTATCCCGACCTCACCGTCCGCCTCACCTTATTCCGTGCGGCAATCTTGGAAGGTGAGCCGCAGGCGCTCGAACACTGCGAGCTGCGCTGGGCGACGCGGGAGGAACTTTCTTTTCTCCCCTTCTGCCCCGCCGATCAGCCCATCCTCGAACGCATCCGAAAGGAGGGACTATGAAGGCCTATACCTATCTGGGGCGCGGGAAGTCCGCGCTCACCGAAAAACCCGTGCCGCACGCTATGCACCCGCGCGACGCCGTTGTGAAGGTGACGCTCTCGAGCATCTGCACAAGCGATCTGCACATTCTGCACGGCGCCGTGCCGCGCGCCGAACGGGGCGTGACGTTGGGGCACGAGTTTGTGGGCGTGGTGGAGGAGGCGGGCAGCGCGCTCTCCGCCCTCAAAAAGGGCGACCGCGTGGCGGTCAACGTGGAGACGTACTGCGGGGAGTGCTATTTCTGCCACCACGGCTGGGTGAACAACTGCACGCATCCCGCGGGCGGCTGGGCGCTCGGCTGCCGCATCGACGGCGGGCAGTCGGAATACGCGCGCATCCCCTTTGCCGACACCAACCTGGTGCGCATTCCCGCACACGTCTCCGACGAAGCGGCGCTCTTTGCGGGCGATCTGCTCTCCACGGGGTATTGGGCGGCGAAGATCGGCGAGATCCATGCGGGGGACACCGTGCTCGTCATCGGCGCGGGTCCCACGGGCTACTGCACGGCGCTGTGCGCGCGGCTGCGCGGCGCGGGGCGGCTCGTTCTGTGCGAGAAGGACGCCTTCCGCCGCAGCTTTGCAAACAAGCACTTCCCCGAGGCGGAGATCGTAAGCCCCGAGGAGGCACTCCCCCTCATGAAAAAAGCAGCACGCGGCGGCGCGGACGTCGTCATCGAGGCGGCGGGCACGCCCGAGAGTTTCCGCCTCGCGTGGGAGTGCGCGCGCCCCAACGCCGTCGTCGTCATCGTCGCCATGTACGAGGAGGCGCTCGCCCTGCCCCTGCCCGAGATGTACGGGAAGAACCTCGTCTTCAAGACGGGCGGCGTGGACGGGTGCGACATGGCGCGGGTGATGGAGCACATCGCCGCGGGCGAACTTGACGCCGCGCCCCTTCTGACGCGCACCTTCCCGCTTGCGGACATCGGCGAGGCGTACGCCCTCTTTGCAAGGCGACCGGACGGCGTGATGAAGGTCGCCGTCAGGCCGTGACCCGCGCGCCGTACAGCGCATTTTGACAGGACGCGGGGGGACGTGTTGCGCGAACGCGCCATGTTTCCCTGCCGGACGACCGTATATACGACCCGACGTCCCCGCTCACGGAGCGGGGACGTCGGGTTTTTTCAGAGCTTATATTTGGCGGTGAGTTTCAACACGGAGGCGAGGCAGTCGTTCACCGTGTCCTTTTCGGACGGGGTGAGCGGGCGGTTGCCGAGCGCGGAGAGAGTGCGCTGCAACACGTCCGCCTCCAGCCTGTCCGCCGAAGCGAGCTTGCGGCGGCGCAGCTTTGCAAGCAGCGAGAGCGCGTGTTCGAGCTCGGGCGGCTGCTCGGAGGGCGTCTCCTCAAAGCAGCACACCTTGGCGGGCTGCGCCTCGGGCGCGGGCGGGGGCGCGAGGGGCGCACCGCGGAACTTCTGATAGATGCGCTCCTCCCGCGAGCCCTTCGTTCTGCGCGCGGGACGGGGCAAACAGAGGGCAAGGCGCAGGACGCCCGCCTCCGCCGCAAAGAGCGCCGCATAGACGAGCACCGCGCTCCCCTCCCCGATGCAGGCGAAAAACGCCGTGCCGAGGGCGACAAGCACGCACGCCGCGGGCGCATACGCCCCCCTTCCGCCGGCCAGAAAGAGCAACACGGCGAGGGCGAAAAGCAGCGCGGGCAGCAGCAAAAGCGGAACCCATGCAGGGATATGGGAAAAGAGTTCTACGATATTGAGAAAAATTTCCATGATATGACCTTCTTCATGATACCCTTTTTATGCGGGCGAACGACGTCGGAGAACGTCGAAAATGCGCATTACATGGCGATTTCGCGCAGACGGGCGATGTTGACGATCCTGGCGCGGACGTCCTCCTCGCGCACCTTCATGACGCGCGCGACCGCCTTTTTGTAGATGGCGATCTGCACGGCGTACTTTTCGCGCAGGGCGGCGTCGGAGAGCACCGAATACTTGTAGTCCACCACCTCGAAGCCGTCCTCCTCGATGAGCAGGTCGATGGCGCCCTGGAAGATGACCTCGTCCGACGGCGCGCTCTCCGCCACCTCGCAGGCGGGCAGGCGCATCAGAAATTTCTGTTCGCGCAGCACCTTCTTCTGCGCAAGGTCTGCAAGACAGGGAAGGGCGAGGATGGCGCGAAGGCGCTCCTCCCGCAAAAGCGCCGCCTGCTGCGCGGAGAGCTCCCCCTCCCGCACCATGCGCGCCGCCTCCTCCGCGGGCGGGCAGCCGAAACGGACGTGCTGCAAAAAGGCGTGATAGGCGATGCCCGCCTCCTTGCTCGTGTCGCCGTCGAACGGCTCGTCCTCGTCGATAAAACCCTCACCCGCACGCACTTTTTGCAGAAACTCCCCCTTCTGCTCGCGCAGGAGATAGGTGGCGGAGCTCTTGACGCGCAGGCGGGTGCTCGCCTCAAAGGGATAGGGCTTCTGATAGACGGCGAGCACGCTTTTTACGATGTCCTCGTCCGGCTGACGGGCGAAGGAGCGGCGGGCGGGCGCGGGCGCCGCCTCGCCGCGGCTCTCGCAGAAGAGGTCGGCGCAGGCGGCAAAATCGATAAAATCGCTCATGCAGGAGGCGAGGGCGGGCGGGCAGGGCTTGCGCACCTTGTGAAAGACGACGTGCAGGCGGTACTTGGCGCGCGTCATGCCGACGTACAAGAGGTTGCGCCCCTCCTTGCGCTCCGCCGCCTTGGCGCAGAGCACGCTCGCGCGGCGCACCATGGTGGTATAAGAGATCTTCTTCTCCCTGTCGTACGACCTGGGCGCGGCAAGAAAGTGCTCCGTCCACATGATCTCGTTCTGTTCGCGCTCGCCCAAAAACTGAACGTCCGTCCCCGCAAGGATGACGACGGGATATTCGAGCCCCTTGGAGGCGTGCATGGTGAGCACCTTGACGGAATTCTCCCCCGCCGCCTGCGAATAGGAGAGCGCAAAGCCCGTCGCCTTCAGGCGGGACAAAAACTGCGTGACGCTCACCTCCGCGCCCTCCGCGACGAGGCGGCGCACCCTCGCAAGGCGCTCCGACGCGCCCCCCTTGGCGGCGATCTGCGCCTCCAGCCCGAGGGAGAGCAGCTCGTTCATCACCTCCGCCGCCGTGCGGATGCAGGCGTGGACGCGCACCTCCTCCGCCGTCCGCAGGAGCGCCGCGATCTTTTTTGCGACGGGCGAGGCGGGATATTTTTCACAGAAGCGCGCGCACGCCGCGCGGAAGCTCCCGCCCCTGCCCTCGGGCGCGAGCCGCACGCGCACGAGCTCCGCCTCCGTCAGCCCGCCCACGGCGGACAGGAGCGCCGTGGTGAAGGGCACGTCCTGCTCGGGCTCGTCGAGGAAGGAGAGCCAGTCAAGGAGCAGGCGCGTTTCAAAGAAGTCGCACAGATTGACCTCCGCCGCCGACGTGACGGGGATGCCGCGCTCCGCCAGCGCACGGGAGATGATGGTCGCCTCCTTGCTCTTTCTGCGCGTCAGAATGGCAATATCACCGAACGTGACGCGCTTTTCCACTCCCTCGTCGGCATCGAACCACGTCTTTTGCAGTTCCTCCTCGACGAGCTGCGCCACCTTCTCGCCGAAGGCGTCGTGCTGCACGTCGTCCGCGTGCGCGAGGACGGAGTACACCTCCTCGCGCGGGGGCGCCTCCTCCTCGGCGGGCAGAACGTGAAAGAGCACCTCGCCCGTGTGCTCGCCGTATCTCTCCCCGCCCCGCATGGGAACGTAGCCCTCGACGAGGGGAGAAAAGACGCGGTTGACGGCGTCTAAAACGGCGGGCGCGGAGCGGAAGTTGGCGGAGAGCTGCCGCGAGACGGGCAACGTGCGCGCCTTCTCCTCAAAGAACTCCGAACGGCTGCCGCGGAAGCCGTAGATCGCCTGCTTGGCGTCGCCGACCAGAAAGACGTCGGCGCAGCCAATGCGCGAGAGGAGCTCCTCCTGCACGGGGTTGACGTCCTGATATTCGTCGACGAACACGGCGGAAAAGCGCGCCGAGACGTCGCGGCGGATGTCCTCGTCGGCGAGCACGCGCAGCGCGAAGTGCTCGAGATCGTCATAGTCGAGCACGCCCGCCTCCGCCTTCTCGCGCGCGTACTCCTCGTCGTAGGCGAGCGTCAGCCGCGCGAGCGCGCCCGCAAGCGAGGCGGCGTCCTTGCAGCGCGCCTCTTCCTCCTCCCGCGAAGGGAGCGCGGATAAATCCTTGCAGAGCTTTGCGATCGCCGTGCGCACCTCCCCCACGGCGTCCGCCGCCGCCTGCTCCTCGCTGGAGGCGGCCTTTACGGTGGGACGGCGGGGAAGCCCCTTCACCCCCTCCGCCGCCGCGCGCATCCCGTACAGCTCCTTCTTTCCGCGAAGGTCGGTAAGGAAGGCGGCGAGCGCCTCGGTGTATGCAGCCATCTTCTCGCCCAAAACAAGGGCACCATGTCTGCACTCCGCGAGCGAGGAGAGCACCATGTCCGCGCGCAGGCGGAAGTCGTCCGCGACGACGTCACACGCCTTTAAAAAGAGATCGGAGCTGCCCATGTCCGAGAGCAGGCGCCTGTAATCCGCCATGCCGCGCACCTTGGCGTGCAATTTCAATACAAATTCTTTGAGACGGGCGTCCTTGCGCTTTATGAACCACACTTCGAGAAGGCGCAAAAAGTCCTCCTCCTTCTGCGCATAGGCGCGCTCGAACACGGCGTCGAGGGCGCGGCGGGAGATCTCCTCCGCCTCCGGACCCGCGCCCGCGATGCGGAAGGCAGGGTCGACGCCCGCCGCATAAAAATAGGTGCGCACCAGCCGCCCGCAGAAGGCGTGGATGGTGCTGATCTCGGCGAGCGGAAGGGCGGCGAGCTGGTCTTTGAGCCGCCTGCGCTCCTCGCCCGTGCGGGAGGCGATCCCCTTGACGAGCGCGCCGCGCAGCCGCTCGCGCATCTGCGCGGCGGCCTTTTCCGTAAAGGTGACGGCGAGGATGCGCCGCACGTCCTCTCCCCCCAGGATGAGGGCGACGAGGCGCTCGATCATCACAAAGGTCTTGCCGCTGCCCGCCGAGGCGGACACGATGACCTTGCCGCGCGCCTCCACGGCGGCGCGCTGTTCCTGCGTCATGTTGACGGCACTCATACCCCCTCCTTTGCGGCGATCCGCGCGATCTCGGCACAGGAAATGTCCTTTTCGCTGCGCTCCGTTCCCACAAAGCCGCACGCGCCGCGGAAGGCGCAGTAGGCACACTCCCCCGCATAGGGCGAGGGCGAGATGTTCCCGCCGCGCAGCTCCTCCTGCGCACGCCGCACCACCTTGTCCGCATAGCCGAGGAAGGCGGCGAACTCCTCCGCGTCCATGCCGCTCGAGGGGGAGCTGTCGAATACGGCGCTCTTCTTCGCCCGCGAGGGATCGAGCAGCGCCATGACCTCCTCGTCGCGGCAGTAAAATCCCTCCATGCGGAACTTTGTGTCCTTTTCGGAGGAGAACTTGTCCTGCGCGGGGAAATAGAACGCCCCGGCGGGCTTTTCGCCCTGCGCCGCCGCGAGCAGATAGAGCTCGAGCTGCAAGCTCCTGCCCGTATAATAGGAGACGGGCTTGGCGCCGAACGAACCCGTCTTATAGTCGATGACGCGCACGAAGCCGCCCGCCTCGTCCACGCGGTCCGCCTTGCCCGCAACGCCGAGCCCGGGCAGGCGCAGCGCCTCCTCGCTCGAACGGACGGCGAATGCCGAACCGCGCAGCGAGGCATAAACGGCGCGCGCGATGGCGACGCACTCCGCCGTCAGCCTGCCGCGCGTATAGGCGCCCGCCTCGCCGTCGAACGTGCCGTACCGCCCCGAAGAGAGCAGCTCCTCCGCCGCCGCCCGCGCCGCGTCCGCCGCCTCTTCCTCCGTGCCGAAGCCGTTGAAGCGGACGGCAAGGCGGGAGAGGACGTCGTGCACGAAATTGCCCGTATCGACGGCGCGCACCGCGCCCTCCTCCCGTTCGTGAAGGCGCAGGACGTTGCGCAGAAAGCCCGCATAGGGGCAGTCGAAATAATTTTCTAAAAGCGTGGGCGAAACGTCGCCCGCGAGCGAGATGCGCGCCGCCTCGGGAACGGGCTGTTTTTGCGCGTTCTGCGTCAGATCACGCAACACGTCCCCCTCTCCGCGTGCGGAAAGCGCCGCCCAGAGGGAGGGAAAGACGCGCGCGTCGTGCGTTCTCCCCTCCTCGAAATCCGACCCCTCGCGCAGCAGTTCGAGGAGCGCGGGCACGCGCTCCGAACAGGTATAGGGAAAGAGCTCGGGAAGGGGCGCGGACACAAAGAGGGCACGGACGGAGGAATACAGCTCCCCTTCCGCCGCCTCCTCCCCGCCCGAACGCAGAGGACGGCTCAGAAACACCGCGTCCGAAAAGGCACACGCGTTGAGCGCAAGCGCCTCGCGTGCGCGCGCGTTGACGACGGCGATGGCGGGCTCGATCTCCACCCCCTGCGCGCCGAGCCGCGCGATCTCGCCGTCCGTGATGACCGCCGTGTCCTCTCCCGTGACGGGCAGCGCGTCCGTCGCGCCCGTCAGAAAGAGCACTTTGGCGCGGGCGAAACGGCTCTTCGTCGCGTCGCCCAAAAATACGACGTCGGACAGGACAGGGATCATCGCCATCTTCATGGCGTCCGCCGCGTTCCCGAACAGGGCGGCAAATTCGCGCGCCGAAAAGGTGCGCTCCCCCGCCACCGTCCCGATCTCCGAGAGCATCCCCTCGAGGTCGGAGAGGGACAGAAAGTCGCGTTCCGCCCCCGAAAAGTGCGCGGCGAGCCGCTCCGACGTCTCCTCCGCCTTCACCATGCGCAGGAGCGTGCGCACGCCCTGCACATAGTCCGCCCCCGTGCCCTTGCGCGCAAAGACGCCCAGAATGCCCGTCATGCGCTCGCGTGCCGCGCAGAGGGCGGGCACGTCCTCCGCAAACTCTGCCGCGTCCGTGCGGATCTCCCTGCGGCACGCCCCCCGCCAACAGCCGTATTTGGCGAGATAGTTGCGATAGACGCTCCCCTCGCCGAAGCACACGTTCGCCGCCACAGCGTCCACCGAGGCGGGAAGCCCGCCGTCCGAAACGGCGCGCAGCACCGCCAGCGTGAACGCACAGAAGGGATGGCGCGAGAAGGGGCGCTTGACGTCCGCATAGTAGGGAATGCGGTACGCCGCGAAACATTTTTCAAAGACGGGGAAGGCGGAGGCGGGCGCGAGCACCACCATGTCCGAGAACCGACCGCCGCCGTCGATATGGCGCCTGATGAGGGAGCAGACGGCGCGCGCCTCCTCCGCCTCATCCTGCGCCGTAAAATAATGCACGCACCGTGCGTTGCGCACGGCGTGCGGTTCGGCGGAGAACACCCCTTTGCGCAGCGCCTCCGCCTCTCCGGCGAGCGTGGAGGGCAGCGCGGAGAACGCCGTCTCCCCCGCCTCCGCACAGGCGGCGCGGAAGACGCGCACGCTCTCGTTGGTATAGAAAGCCTCCTCCCCCGCGGGGAAGATGCCCGTCACGCTCCTTGCGCAGCGCACGGCTGCGCGGATGCCCTCCGCCGCCTGTCTAGTAAAGGAAGTAAAGCCGAAAAAGACGACGTTCTTCTCCTTCACCGCGCCCAAGGAGAGCTTTTCGGGCAGCAGCGCCAGATAGCCGCTCTCGTCGAGCAGCCCCCTCTCCCGCAAAAATGCCGAATATTTTTCGAGGATGAGGGCGAGGTCGCGCAGCTTTCCCGCGAGCTTGCCCTCCGCCTTCTGCGCCCCCTCGCGCAGTTCGGCACTCCCCACGCGGGAGGCGGAGAGCTGGGCGAGCGTCTCGTACACCGCCTCGGCGGCGTTCACGGAGAAACAGGTGAGCTCGCCCGCGCATTCCGATAAAATGGAGGAGACCGCCGCGACCGAGCCCTGCTTGGAGAGCACCTGCCGCGCCCCCGCCAGAAAGCGCGCGAACGTGGTGACTTCGGTGAGGAAGGTGGCGCCGCTCTCCGCAAGCACGGCGCGCTCGGCGAGCAGGGTGAGCGAATCCTCGCAAAAGACGAGCGTGCCCTCCCCGCGTCCCTCGGCGGCGGAGACCTCGCGTGCAAGCGCCGAAAGCGCGTCGTCGAGCGTCGGCGCTCCGATCATTCTCGTCATACAGCACCCCCTTTCAAAAAATTCTTGTTTCGCTGCCTTCAAAGATATTTTCATTATAGCATACTTTTCATAAATTTTTCGACTAATTTCAGCGATTATTTTTTACAAACGCAAAAAAATATGCTATAATGATGCCAGCTTATATCCGAACGGAGCAAATCATGAAGAAAAGAAATCTTGCCTGCCTTGCGCTTGCCGCGCCCCTTCTTTCGCTTGCGGCGTGCGCGGGCGGAACTGCCAACCTCGCCCTCTCGGCGAACTGGTTCCTGCACACGGGCGACGACCCCATCTCGAGCGCCAACGAAACGCTCGAATACGCCGTCACCTTTGAGGCGTCCGACGAGAACACCGTTCTCACCTACGGGGACGGCACCTATAAGAGCGTGCTCTCCGCCGAAACGGTGAAGCTCGCCGACGGCACGACGGAGATGTGCTACCACGTCCACACCGAACTCGCCATCCCCGTCACCTATACTCTGAACGGGGAACAGGCGTCCTTCGACGATAAAGTGACCTCCGACGTCTGGTTCCGCGACGTGAGCCACTCCCTTCAGCCCGTCAGGAGCGAAAAATATGTGCTCTCGCACACCCCCATGCAGAACTCCTCGCCCGACAAGCTCGACGCCCTCTACGAGACGTATGAGTACACCCTCGCGGTGGAATACGACGCCGCCTGCGCGAACGCGAAGATGACGCTCGACTACGCGCAGCCCTCGGACACCGAGGCGTCCGTCTCCGAAGTGGAGCTCTCGGGCAGCGGGACATACCTCGACAACGAGCAGATCCTCTTTGCCCTGCGCGGCGTGAGTATGTCCTCCGCCTCCGCGTTCCGCTCCATCAACCCCGCGAAGCGCGCCGTGGAGACCGTCTCCATGGCGGAAACGCCCTCCTCCGCCACCGAAAAACTCACCTTCGACATGAACGGCGAATCCAAGGAGCGCGAGCTGACGACGTACACCTTCTCCCTCGGCTACGGCGGGAACAACCCCGGGATGTCGCAGACATACACCTACGCGGGCGTGACGGATGCCAACAACAACCTCTACCGCAGCGCCCTTTTGCGCATGGAAGTCCCCGTCCTCAACTCGATGGGCACGCTGCGCTACACCCTCGTCAAGGCAACGTTTTCATAAAATGTGACAACTTTATAGAATCAGCGCGCCGCCTGCCCTTGCAGACGGCGCGTTGTTCTGTTCCGAAAAGGCCCAAAAAGACGGGCGCCCGCTCCGTTATCGGGATCGCCGAAAAATTATACAGTTCGTCGCTCAAAGTGTATTGTTATCTCCTCCACCCCGATGGGCTTTTCATCCCACAGATCCCCCTCCAAATTGAACATCTCGTCCACTGAATACCCTTTCGGGATCAGAATTTCAGGTTTTTCTTTGTTTTTCATGTTCTTGCTCCTATATTTTTCTTTGACCTATTGACTTTCCCCCTCTTTCTGCGTATAATATAGATAGTAGGATATTCCCTACTATTCCTGCAATGGAGGTGAAAATCATGCAAGGCTCTACCGCTTTTATCGACAGCGCCAAA